>CAVEPF010000060.1:0-7962 GCA_963617645.1 Anaerotignum sp.
GAATCATGCATAATTATACTATAATTTTATTACATTTTTATCTTGAAATTTATATATACCTCCTTCTAATAGATATATTCTATATTCAACTGGAGTTCTTTTATTTAAATCCCATTGATATCTATAATTGTTGTAATAATCCATATAATCATCAATTTCTGATTTGAATTCATCAAAGTCCATACATTCTTTAATGTGAAGTTCATCTTTCATATGCCCAAAGAATGATTCTTGAGGAGCATTATCCCAACAATTTCCCCTTCTTGACATAGATTGCATTATATCTAAGTTTTTAAGAAGTTCTTGATAGGCTATTGATGTATAATGGCAGCCTTGATCAGAATGAATTAGAGTTTTGCTTGATAAAAGATTGCCATGATCTTGAATCAATTGATTTACAGTATCTAATACAAAGTCTATATATAAATTCTTTGATACTTTATACGCTAAGATTTCTCTAGTTGCTGCATCTTTAATTGTAGATAGGTAAGCCTTAGTCTTATTAGGTCCATAATAAATATATGTTATATCAGTTAATAAATGTTCACCAGGAGTTGCTTCATAAAACTCTCTATTAAGAATATTATCATGATAATTATTTGTAGCTATTGCTTTTTGCATACGTCTATATGGATTTGCTTTCCTAATTGGGCATATAAGCCCAAATTTCTTCATTAAACGTCGTATTTTCTTTAGATTCATAATTATATTGAATTGACGTTCTAAAGTCATTTTAATTAATCTAGAGCCCTTTTTACGATTCTTAAAGTTATAAGCTTTTAGAATCCATTCAAAATCCGCTTTGTCTTTTTCTTCGCGTAGAAGATATGCCTTACTCGTTAATTTCTTTACGTAACTATAATATCCTGATCTTGAAACTCCAGCTGTTTTGCATAACCAACGTATATTTGATTTATTTTTATGCTTTTGAACCATTGTATAAATTATTTTGAAGATTTCTTTTTCTGTGACTTTTCCTTCCAATTGGCCTCCCTCTGGGCCCTTTTGAGGAGGGATAGGAATTCCACCTTAGCTTTTAAAAGCTCAATCTCCTGTTTTTGACGTTCAATCAATTCTTCCTGCGTCAAATCTTTAGTTCTTGGTCGACCTGAAAATTCAGCTCGAGTATCTTTGAAGCCTTCGGGACGTTTTTCTTGTTTTTTTACTCTTTCACTGATACCACTAATCCTTGATTGTCCTAAAACCTTTAAGTCAAAACCCATTTCAATTAAAATTTGTGATGGAATTTTACCAGAATTGTATTCATTGATAAATACTTCTTTAAACTCTTCAGTGTATGTTATTGATTTTTCTGATACATGCTTAACATATTTATTGTTCTTTAGTTGTTCAACTTGTTCAGATGTGAAATAATTTTTACCCATATTTTCAACTCATTTCTTATATTTTTATTATATAACAACAAAAAGACCCTACAAAGTAGAATCCACTTTTTTTAAGTGTCTACTTTATAGGGTCTATTTTATATGGCACATATAGTCTTCCATTTTCATATCCAAATTTTTACAAAAGATATTAATCCAATATATAGAGATTTCATCTCCACTATTAAGAATACGATTTAAAACCTTTCTAGAATAATTAAGCTTTTTAGCATAATTATCCTGGTTCTTATACTTTTGTTTAATTCGATATTTTGCATCTTCAAGAAAATCTTCAGATGAGAAATAAATATTATTCATGTCAGTTTACCTCCATTTTCAAACTGACTAGTTTAAACAACGAAGTATAATTACAAAATAATATTTATTTACATTTGTATTATAAACTCTTAATTAATTACTTACAATAACACATTGAAAATTTATTACTTAATATTTAGTTATTTAATTATAGAATTAACTTCCACTACTAATATATTTAACTATATCACAAACAAATATATGTATTTTTATTCAGCCTGTTTGTCATTAACTTTCTTAACAACATTCCCATTCTTATCATCTTCTGTCTTATTAGTTAAATAATCAGATAATTTAGCTATTGTTGTTTTATGTTGTGTATCATCAAAGTGAACATAAATACCTTCAGTAGTTGTAATAGTTGAATGACCTAAGAACTTTTGAATACATCTTTCCAAATCAAAACCTGTTTGATTTTATGCTTTTTAAACACTTCTAGAAGTTCTTCGTTAAATGACACAATTAAGCATTCATATTCATTAAGTTCCTCAATAAATTTGTCAACTTCATCTAAAGATAATAATCCGTTTTGAAGAAGTTTTTCTTTAAAGCATTGATGAACTATATAGTTTCTAGAATCAATTATGTTACCTAGTTTATCCAAATCAATATTAGATAAATACTTAGATTTTTTTAACAGTTTACCTAATTGTCCGAACATCAAACTAGAAAGTTCCTTATATTTCTTATTTATATTTTCTTTTATTTCATTAACTTCTTTTTCCGAAACAAATTTACTATTTATTTCTTCATATTCTTCTAATGACAAAATGTTTGCAATATTGTATTCAATCATTTGAACAACGTGCAATATATATCCTATTCTAGAATACATTTCACGATATATTACTTCTTCTAAATTAGGATTGTCAGCATTAAGCCAATATAAATATTTATTTTTATCAATCATCATTTGCCCTCATACTTTCAATTTTTCTAATAATTGAAAAAAACATCTTAATAAATTTCAAAATAAGTTTTAATATATTAAATTAGAAATTAATAAAACTTAAAAAGTAATATACCGATATTGTTTAAAATGTTTTCTTATTATTTATTGCCGACTAATTTAACGACATCATCTGTTAAAAATCCATTAATGTCCATACTCCCATTTTCATCAATAGTTATTATTGCTGTTGTAAATCCATCCTTGATTTTATAATTTTTATATGGACCAGTATGTTTATAAATTCTTTGATTTGTAGACCCTCTAAATTGTAAATTAACATTTCTTTTTTTAAATTCAAAGCGACCAGCAACTACTAAATCAGCCATATTCCAGATATTTTCTTGTGTTTTATTTAATTCTTTTTTTATGTACCCAGTAAATAAAATAATTGTAAAACCATTTAATTTTAACAATTTAACAATTTTTATTAGTTCATTTGCTTGATCTAACGGCTCTCCACCATGTATAGTTAAACCTTCTAATTGCTCTTTTCGACAAATATCAAGTATTTCATCTTCAAATATAGGAGTACCACCTTCGAATGTCCACAAATGAGGATTTATACAACCTTCACAATGAAGAGAACATCCTTTAAGATATAAAAGTAATCTTTTTCCCGGACCATAAAGATGTTCATTTTCAACTATCATTTGTTTTTGGATATTTATCATATTTTTTTAGCCTTAACAGTATTATTTTCAGCAATACATTCTTTAAAGAATTCAGGCTTTTTATTAGTTGTTGTTTCTAATGCTAAATCTTTTAAGAGTTTATCAAGTTCATTTAAACATTCAATGCCTTGTATACCAAATGTCTCAGCGTTAATTTCACCTTTATCATTTATTTCTATAACTATTTTTTTGTCAGCCATTATTCACACCTCACTAATACTAATTGTGTTTGAGTTCCTTTTTTAATTTCTTGAACTGCGTATCCCATTTGTCTTGCGCGAGAATAGATAAGTTTAGCCGTTCCATCCCTTAATTGAGCATTTGTTTTGTTTACAGTATTTTGTGCATTTCTTGATATTTGCATAAGTTTACTTCTAATTTCATCAGCATCTGACACCCATTCACCTACGCTCCTACCAACTAAAAATATATCTTCCGTAACTTCAGTAATTTCTCTTGTTTTTGTGGTTAAATATTGCCCATTTTTCTTAATATTTCTAACCATTGCAAGAATATCATTATTTATAGTTTTATTAGTTGAGTTTCTTTTAATAATGTCCATAACCTCATCAGTTAATTCTTGATTTTCAACGTTCTTACCAAATTCAAAACTTTTTTCAAATTGTTTCAAAGTTACAAGGAGATCATCAGTAATAATGTAGTTTTTTCCTCTAATGTTACAATCTATTTGTTTAATATCTAGTCCAAAAGCAGTTGCTACTTCGATAATGTTTGAACAAATATTATATCTATCATTAACAAGTAAGGAGCCATCATAACAATAAACATTACAGTTTTTTATTAATATATTTAGTTTTTCTAATTTTTGTTCAATAGCGGAAATAATAGTATTTTCTAGTGTTTCAATTTCAGTTTTATCACAGCATTCAATTCTAACTTCCTCTACTTCATTAAAAGTAAAAACTCTTCTTTCACAGCTCACAATATTACCTCCTTGTAATACAATTCAAAGAAAATTTTTCACAAAGTTCCATAGTTGATTTATATTCTGATAAATCATTAATAACAATATATCTATTTTCCTCTTTATCATAAACTTTATAATTTTCAGGAATACTCACATCGTAGTAGAGTTTGCATAAAACCTTGTATGATTCTTCTATATATTTTTTTAATATAACAAGATATGTATCAACAAATAACTCAAGCTTAGATATTCTTGTTTCATCCTTGGGTTTTACAATATTACCAATAGAATCATCATTAATTTCTTTCTTTGTGCCATTTAATAAATCATTACATCTTTGAATAAAATTATTTACGTTCTTATCATTTCTTGACATCGAGTTTTCTTCAAAGTGCTCTTTTAATTTCAATAAATCTTCAATCTTCTTTGTCAAAATTTCAACTCTTCGTTTGTTGCTTAATACTTCCACGCCTTTTTCAATTAATGCATTTTTTTCACTTATTGTTCTTCTATAACCAGCAATTTCGTTATCAAATTTATCAAACTTTGTCTCCGAACTTTTCTCATTGATAGAATTAAACATATTCTTACAAATATCAATAAAATTATCTAAGTTGTATTTAAATAAATCCAGAGTTGCTTTTATATCAGAATAATAATTACTATAGTCACATTTTGATTCACGTTCATTGAGACTTAAAGTCAAAGAATTGCCTTGTTCCAAAAGATGAATTAAGCCAAAATCTTCTTCAAGGCAATCAAAATAAGATTTTTTTATTTGTTTAATTTTTAATGTTTGAACTTTATTCCATTCATTAGTTAAAAAATGAACTCTATCATAAATACTAGATTCCTTATAAGAGTCATCAAATAATGGTGGAATCAAAGTAAATTGATATTCAACATGCGAAGCTTCATGTGAGTAATCATTATGTTTTTCTTCAATAGAAAAATCGAATTTTTCATTTACAAAATCATTCATGGATTCAATTGGAACTTCAATTTCTATAATTTTCTTATCAACAATGTTTAATCTATTTATTAAACCATTACAACATGTATATACTTCACCTCTTATTTTTTTAGAATCAATAAGATCATCATAAAAATCACACTTATATTCCTTACCAACACATTTATTAAAATCTTTAATTGGATAAGTAATAACTAATCCACTTTTATCTAACGTTAAAGAACGAATATCTCTGTTTTTACATTCGATAAAAATACCATTTAAAGTAAAATCAGACATAAACAAGTCAATCCCGTTTTGCTTACAGTAATCAAACACTTTTCTATTGTAAGCAGAAGAATTCACAAAATAAATGCAATTAACTTTTTCTTTTTGGGCTTTCTTAATCAAATCAGAATAATCAGTTTTCGCATTATTAGATACTATAATTAAATTAGATGCCATTTTCAGAAATGAACAATCCCAACTCAATTTTTGATTTTCAAAATAAAACTTTTCTATAGTATCATCAATTTCTACATAGTCATTTGAAATCATATAGTATTTAGTTTGCTTACCAATGATTCCTATATAGTTAAAATCAATAGATTCATTAACTATAACTTTATTAAATGTTATGTTAGGATATTTCTTTATAATATCTTCACTTTTTACAATAGCATTCACCTTTATATATTTATTAACCCATTCTATTTCACTAACAATTCTACTAGATAGATAATTATCCGATAGGATTATGTCAATTGTATTAGAAAAAGTTATAAGTTTGATTACATCTGATGGTAAAACTTCTTTATAAAAAGGATTTCTACCTATTGGTAAATTATAAGAATGAAATAATATCCAACCTTTATCGAACTGATTATCTTTAACAATTTTAATAAGCTTATTATTAATCATGATTCTTCTTTGTAATGAAAGGATTTTTATATTCTTGTTGAAGTCTAGGAATATCCTCTCCCAATTCCTTTACTTCCTCTGGTTTATCTGTACTAGCTAATCTTGCTCTTTGTTCAGCCCATTTTCGAAGGTTAGCAATAGTTTCAGACATTGTTCTAGATAATGGAGATGTAGCAGCTATGCAATCAAGTAAATTTTGCATTTCAAGGTCTTTTTGACCATTTGCATAAGCATTAAACAAGGCTTCATTTACAACTTCTTCAATTTCTGCACCTGAGAAACCTTCACTAGCTTTCACTAATTTTGGCATATCTAATCCAAGAGCCTTAGCATCTCTATTTTTATTCTTAAGATGAATATTAAATATATTTTCTCTTTCTCTTTGAGAAGGTAAATCTACAAAAAATATCTCATCAAATCTACCCTTACGTAATAATTCAGGCGGTAGAGAACTAATATCATTTGCTGTTGCAACAACAAATACAGGTTCTTTCTTTTCTTGCATCCATGTTAAAAATGTTCCAAAAACTCTCGCACTTGTACCGCCATCAGTTCGACCGCTGCTTTGTGTTCCACTAAGACCTTTTTCAATTTCATCAATCCAAAGTACACAAGGTGAAATTGTTTTTGCAACATCAAGAGCATATCTAATATTTCTTTCAGATTCGCCAACAATACCTCCAAATACTTTTCCTAAATCAAATCTCAAAAGGGGAAATTTCCATTCATTTGCGATTGCCTTTGCTGTTAAAGATTTACCACATCCAGGAACACCTAGTAAAAGCACTCCACGTGGTGTATTCAAGCCATATTCCTTAGCTTCATCACTATAAGCATTACCACGTTTATGAATCCAATCCTTTAAATTTTCCAAACCACCAACATTACTTAAATATTCTTTAGGATGGAAATATTCAAGAAGACCACTCTTTTTTATGATTTGTTCCTTTTCACTAATAATTAAAGGAATTTCTTCTTCTGTAAGTTTTCTATTTGTAATAATTGCTTTTGCAAAAGCTAAACGTGCTTCCATAACAGTGAGACCTAATGCTGATTCAAGAAGTTTAGGTGTAATATCACTTTCAATACAATAATCAGAATATTCTTGAACTACACTATTAGCAATCACTTCAACTGTTGATCTATCAGGAAGTTCAACTTCAATAACAGGTAATTCTTTAGACAATTCTTCAGGTACAAACTTATTTGGTGAACTAAGAATAATTGCTTTCTTATAATTACCTTGATAATTTTGAGCCCTCATCATTTCTCTAATATATCTAATGTTAACAGGATTATTTGATTCGCTATAAGGATGAAAATCTTCTAAAATAAGAAGCATATCATTTTCATTCTTCATATAATAAGCAAGAACAGCAGATAAAGTAAGGCACTCAGGATTAATAACTTTAAATCCATTTCCTTGCCATACCTTAAGTCCAGAAACCGAACTCCAAGAATACCAATCAATATTTAAATCTTCAGCTACATAGTTTGCAAAGCCATGTACTCTTTCCCATTCAAATGATACAATTTCTACAACCTTTGCTCCAGCTTTAATTAATGTTTCTAGTTCCTCTTCATAATATCTCATATATATTTTCCTCACTGAATATTCTTATCTTTTTCATTGCTGATTATTAAATATTTCAACACGTTATCTTCCAAATGTTACACTATGCCCGAATCGCCCTACACTCATCTCTTATTGCTTTTAATATTTCTTTATTCGATATTTCATTAACTTTGAAATAATAGGGTACTGAAGATTTTATTATATTTCCATTTCTATCTTCAGCTTCTAAACATATAAAATAAAAACCACAAGGAAGAAA
>CAVEPF010000060.1:7972-8672 GCA_963617645.1 Anaerotignum sp.
ATTATATACTTGATAGCACAATTTATTATCGCATATCGAAGGAATTTCAGGACGAGTTAAATAATAGCTTGTTTCCTTTTTATTAATTCTATTTCCATTTTCTCGTGTAATATAATTTAATTCTTCATTTAAAATTTCAACTTCATTAACAAATCCTTCTTCTTGATATTCAACATCAGTTCTAAATAATTTTGCTCTATAAAGAGCAGCATCTTCAATTTCATCAAAGAAAATAACAGTATTATCTTTATTTCCGTGTTTTACAACTAATCCCATATTAGAGTATGCATCTTTATTAAATTCAAATTTCATTTTCATACCTCCAAATTTATAAATAATTTATCAATCCTTGCGTATCTCATTTTTCAATGTTCTTTTTCACGTTATTAATAAAGTAATCATCATAATCCCAACGTGCATCTTTAGAATTTTCTCCAAATCCTCTTTGGCAAACTTCATCGAAAAATAAAGGTAATTCATCCAAAGTTTTGAGAATAAGATTATCATTTATCTTTAACACTGAAATTGCCGGATTACCATTCCTATAATTATCTCCTTCATCATCAATGGCATCAGAATAATAGTTTTTAAGTGCTTTATAAGCTTTATCTGAATTGTGTTTCAAGAAGTTCCAAATTTTGTAAGCTTTGTCGTAAGCATAATAGAATTTATAATTAAAAAACGAAATAGAGTCATTTAT
>CAVEPF010000061.1:0-507 GCA_963617645.1 Anaerotignum sp.
GCTTAATAATGAGAATTTAGTAAAATATTCTTCTCTTGAACAAAAATATAATATGCTTCAAGAAAACTTTAATAATGAAATTTTAAAACAAAAAATGGAACTTGAACTAACTTATACTAAAAAGACTAGTGAACTTGAAAGTAGTTATAAATCACAACTTCAAAATAAAGATACTTTAATTGAAAAACAAAAACTAGAATCTAAAAATGATTTAGATAAAGCACTTCACGAACAAAAAGATAAATATGATCAAGAATTAAAGAAGAAAGAAGAAATTATTAACAATTTAGAAAGAGCTAAAGCTAGACTTAATGTGAAACAAACCGGAGAGAATTTAGAAGCTTGGTGTGATAATGAAGTTAAATCATATATGCAAAATGGTTTATTTAATTGCACATGGGAAAAAGATAATAAAATTATTAAAGATGATTACGAAGCTCAAGGCACAAAAGCTGATTTTATTTTTGATATTTATGCAAGTGAAAAACATGAAGAAAATGAATTACT
>CAVEPF010000061.1:517-14556 GCA_963617645.1 Anaerotignum sp.
TCAAAAAACAAAAAACAAAATGCAGATTATTATTATGCATTAGATGATAATAGAAATAAAAAGAATTGCAAATATGCCGTTCTTGTAAGTAATCTTGAAATGGATAAACCAAATGAATTACCAATATTCAAAGTTAATAAGTATGAAGATATGTATGTAGTACGTCCTGCTTATTTAATGGTATTTTTAAATATGATTACGTCTCTAACTACTAGATTTAAAAATTTGATTACAAGTAAAGAGGGAGAAAAAATTGAATTAAAAACTAAATTAGAAATTATTGAAGAATTTGATAGTATTAAAAATACATATTTAGATAAACCTCTAGAGGCATTAGAAAAATGTTTAAATAATATCGATAAAAATTCTGAAGATATTAAAAAAGCTTGTAAGAATATTGACGAGGAAAATGATAAAATAAAGAGAAATTATATTAATCAAATAGCTGATAAAATTAATAAATTTGAAGTTAAATTATCTCGCAACGTAGTTAAAAAGATGAATGATTCAAATGAATAACATAATTTAAAACTTGACTTATATGTCAGGTTTTATTTTTATCTTGACATATACCTATAGGGGGTATACAATAAAATAAAGAATACCTAGGGGAGGTATATTTATGGAATATAAGTTTTATGTATCGGGAATGAAATGTGAAAATTGTAAAAAAACAATAAACAAGATAATAGAAAAATTTGATGCTAAAGATGTTTCTATTAATTTAGATACTAAAGAAGTATCATTATCATGTAGTGAGGATGAGATTAAAAAAATCAAAGATAGCATTAATAATTGCGCTAATTATGAAGTTGTTTCTAGTTTAGAAAGATATAAACTAACTCCACGAGAAGACGAGTCTAAGAAAAAGATAATAAACCATATGAAACGTGTTATAGGGCAATTAAATGGTATTATGAAGATGGTTGAAGAAGATAGATATTGTGATGATGTATTAATTCAATTATCGGCTGTAGATAAATCTATTAAGTCTATTGCTAATTCAATTCTTGATGAGCATTTACATACTTGTGTTGTTGAAAATATTAAAAATGGTAATTTAGAATCCATAGATGAAATTATAGATTTATTTAAGAGGTTTCAATAATGAAAAAGAAGTTTGATATAAAAGGTATGACATGTGCATCATGTCAAGCTCATGTATATAATGCGGTTTCTAAATTAGACGGGGCTACTAATGTAAATGTAAATTTACTAAGAAATACATTGGAATTAGATTGTAGTGATAAATTATCTGATAAAGATATAATTAAAGCTGTTAGTGATGCTGGTTATAAAGCAATATCTAAAAATAAAGATAGTAGTACTAAAGAGACTCAAGAAGAAAAAGATTATAAACTTCAAAAGTTGATATTTTCTCTAATTGATATGTTTGTTTTAATGTATTTTTCTATGGGTCATATGATGTGGGGTTGGAAGGTTCCTAAAGTATTTAACATGCATACTAACCCAATGGGATTTTCACTTATTCAATTTCTACTTGTAATTCCTGTAGCTATTATTTATAAAGATTATTTTATTAATGGTTTTAAACGTTTAATTAAAAGAAGTCCTAATATGGATACATTAATAGCTCTAGGCGCTAGCATAGCCATTATATATGGTATTTATTCTTTGTTTATGATAAGTCTAGGTTACACAGAGTATCATATGTATTTATATTTTGAAGCCGCTGTAATGATTTTAACACTTGTTTCTCTTGGTAAATACTTAGAGGGTCTAAGTAAGAAGAAAACAACAAGGGCTATAGAGGGGCTTATTCAACTTGCGCCTACAGAGGCTAGAGTTCTTGAAAATGATGTTGAAGTAATAAAAGATGCCAAATATGTAAATGTAGGAGATATTATAATTGCTAAAACAGGGGATAAGATTGCAGTAGATGGTATTGTTATAGAAGGTTCTGCTTCTATAGATGAGGCTAATATAACAGGTGAATCTATGCCACAATACAAAGAAGTTGATTCTTTAGTTTATTCATCATGTATTGTTAAAAGTGGCTATATAAAGATAAAAGCTACAAAAGTTGGTGATGATACTTCTATTGCTAATATTATTAAATTAGTTGATGAAGCTGCAAATTCTAAAGCTCCTATATCAAAACTAGCTGATAAGATATCTTATTATTTTGTACCTACAATTATAGTTATAGCTATACTTACATTTATTATTAATTTCATTTATAGTAAAGATTTAGAACTAAGTTTAAACTTTGCAATCACGGTTTTAGTTATTGCTTGTCCTTGTGCATTAGGTCTTGCGACACCGGTTGCTATTATGGTAGGAACAGGTAAAGGTGCTAGTAATCATATTTTGATTAAGAATGCAGAAATATTAGAAGAAGCACATAATATTAAAACTGTTGTTTTTGATAAAACTGGTACAATTACAAATGGTTCACCTAGTGTAACTGATTTTATTTCTAGTGAGCAAAACACTTTATCATATTTATATTCTCTTGAAAAAATGTCCGAGCATCCTTTAGCTAATGCAATTATAAACTATGCAAAAGAAAAGAATGCAAATACAGTAGAAGTTAATAACTTCAAATCAATTGCTGGCGAAGGAATTAGAGGCGTAATAAATGGTGATACATATTATGTAGGTAATTTAAAATATGCAAAGAATTTAGGCATAAATATTGATCAAATTGAAGAAAGATTTAGTGCATATTCTCTTGCGGGAAAGACACCACTTGTAATTTTAAAGAACAATGACATAATTGGCGAGATTGCTTTAAAAGACGAAATAAAAGAAACATCTAAAGAAGCTATAAAAGCACTTAAAAACGCAAATATAGATGTTGTCATGTTAACAGGAGATAATAAAACTACTGCAAATACTATCGCACGTGAGGTAAATGTTGATACAGTTTATGCTGAGGTTTTACCAGAAGACAAACTTAGAATTATTAATGAACTAAAAGCTAAGACAAAAGGTTTAGTTGCAATGGTGGGAGACGGAGTTAATGATAGTCCGGCTTTAGCTGGAGCTGATTTAGGTATTGCGATAGGAAATGGATCGGATATTGCAATAGAGAGTGCTGATATTGTATTACTTAGAAATGATTTAATGGATGTTTTAAATGCAATAAGACTTAGTAAGAGAACATTGTTTACAATTAAGTTAGGTCTATTTTGGGCATTTTTCTATAATTTAATTTGTGTTGTACTGTCTACAGGTTTTATATATTATCTTACAAACGGTTCATTTAAAATGACACCAATGATAGGCTCTATTGCGATGAGTATATCAAGTGTATCCGTTGTTTTAAGTGCACTTACAATTAATTTTTATAAACCTATAAGAAGTGATAATACATGTTGTAATTTTAGCGAAAAGGAGGTAAGTAAAATGGAAGTTAAAATTGGTGTTGAAGGCATGATGTGTGCTCACTGCAAAGCTCACGTTGAAGAAGCTTGTAAAAGTGTAAAGAACGTAGAAAATGCAGAAGCTTCACTTGAGAACAAAGAAGTAGTTGTAACTTATAAAGATACTGTTTCTTTAGATGAATTAAAAGAAGCTATTATTAAAGCCGGATATGAAGTAAGGTAAAAGAAAGGAACTGATTTGATTCAGTTCCCTTTTATATTTTTATAAGTAATGATATTATTATTCCAACTATAGCACTTATAAAAATAAATAATATTGAATTCATTTTTTTCTTTCTAAGTGCCCTATATAGGAGAGAAATTAATAGTAATATAGCTGCTATTATTATGCTCGTATAATTTATATTATTATAATTTTTATACCCAATATTTAACACGCTTAAAACCATATTTAATCCTGTTCCGAGTATTAGTGCAATTATTATAGGTTTTAAAACGTACATAATAATTTTTACAAGTTTATATTTAGTAAAATTTTTAAGTACACTAGCAATAATAATTATTATAATAAACGAAGGTAATATTACACCTATACTTGCAATAATAGAACCTAAAACGCCTTCAGTGCAAAATCCTACATAAGTTGCCATATTTATAGCTATAGAGCCAGGAGTACATTCAGATATTGCTATAAAATCTTGGAATTGTTCGCTTGTTACCCAACTATATTTAGTAACAACATCTTTAAGCATAGGGATCATAGCATATCCACCACCGAAAGTGAATAGACCAATTTTGAAGAATTCATAAAAAAGTATAAATAAATTATTCATGTTTTCTCACTTTCTCTATAAAATAGATGATTATTCCAAGTATTATACCAAAAATTATATAGTATATAGTTGAAAAGTTACCATTAAAGAAGTTGACAAGTAATATGGCTAATAAAACAATTATAAATAATACTATAGTTAATATATTTTTATCCATGTTTTTAAACATAGATAAACCACTTGTTACAATTAATATAGTTATAGCAACATTTATCCCGCTAAATGCATAATTAACATATATATTATCTTTAAATTGATTTAGTATTAAGCAAATCAAAATAATTATAATAATAGATGGTAAAGATACACCAATTGTAGCTATTAAAGAACCTAAAATTCCTTTGTGTTTATATCCTAAATACGTTGCCATATTTATAGCAGCCGGACCCGGAGTAGATTCTGCTATTAATAATACCTCTAGCATCTCTTCTTCACTAATCCATTTCTTTTTATTTATTAATTCATCTTTAAGCATTGGAATCATAGCGTATCCACCACCAAAAGTGAATAAACCAATCTTAAAAAATATTAAAAATAATTCAATCATAAAATCACCTATTTAATTATATCATTCTTTCAAATTTATAATTAGTGATAATATTTATAAAGTATGATATACTCTTTTAGTATTAATGTATGGTGATATTATGAACGATAAAAAACAACTATATTCAATTATTATGTTACTTATTACTACTCTTATATGGGGTAGTGCTTTTGTTGCACAAGATATAGCTAGTAAGTACGTAGAAAGTTTTACTTTTAACTGTGTTAGATTTTTTATTAGTTTTATAATTATGTTGCCTATTGCAATAATTTGTCAAAAAAAAAGAAGAAGTAAAGGTGTAGGAAATACTACAAAAGAGATAATTATAAGTTCACTTGTTTGTGGTACTTGTTTGATTTTAGCTTCTATTTTACAACAAAAAGGTATCTCACTCTGTGGTGCAGGTAAGAGTGGCTTTATTACTTCTATGTATTTAGTTATAATTCCTCTTTTTTATGTAATTTTTTGTCATAAAAGATATTCGTTTAATGTATATTTAGGAATTGTTTTAGCTCTTGTTGGATTATATTTATTATCTGTTAAAGGAAACTTTAGTTTAGAACTAGGAGATCTTTATTTAATAGGTAGTGCCTTTATGTTTGCGGCACAAATTATCACATGTGGATATTTTGCAAAAAACATGGATCCGTTTACATTAAGTTGTGGTCAATCCGCTGTTTCTTTTATTATTTCTTTAATTCCAACTCTAATAGTTGATAAACCAGAAATACAATCAATTACAAGTGCTTTACCTTCAATTTTATATGTTTCAATATTTTCTACATGTGTTGCTTATACATTACAAATAATCTCACAAAAACATTTAAATTCAACTCTTGCAAGTTTACTTATGAGTTTAGAGAGTGTGTTTAGTGCAATTTTTGGTGCTTTAATTTTAAAAGATTATCTAACAGGTAAAGAACTAGTTGCATGTATTATTATTTTTATTGGTGTAATAATTTCTGAGATTACATTTAAATTTAGAAAGAAGGATGAAGATTATGATTAGAAAAGATTATTTAGCACATCACCCTGAAATTTCTGTATTTCAAGATGATGAAATGTTTTTAATGAATTCTGATACAGAAGCTTTAGGAGAATTTCTTGAAGTGTACAAAAATGATTCTGTTTTAGATATAGGAACTAATCAGGGCGCATTACTTTTGTATGCATCAAGATTTAATCCAACTAAATTAACTGGCATTGATATAAACACGCGCGCATTAGAACTTGCAAAAAAGAATTTAGAATATAATAATATTAATAATTTTGAATTAATAAATAGTGATATTAGAGAATATGTTAATCCTTTAGGATTCGATAGAATTATATGTAATCCTCCTTATTTTCAAACTAAAGAAGATAATTTAGCTAATAATAATTATAAAAATATGGCTAAACATGAAACTACAATTACTTTAAGAGAACTAATTACATCTATTGATAAAAATTTAAAATATAACGGAGTATTATATTTTTTATTTTTAACTTCACGTTTTGAAGAAGTAATATGTGAGTTAAATAAACATCATTTACATATAAAGGAAATGAAGTTTGTTTATGATAAAAAGAAAAAGTTTTCTAATGTTTTTATGGTTAAATGCGTTAAAAATGCTAAAATAGGAGCTAATGTATTAAAACCATTAGTATTTGGTGAAAATAATGATTAAAACAAGTGATATTGTTGATTTAAATATTGATGTTACAAATTTAATTCAAGAAATTATTGATAGTGCTAAAGAACAAGAAGAAATTTATTTTGTAAAAGGCATTTATAATATTAGAAATATATTCTTTAAATCTAATTTAGTTGTTAGTTTTGAAGAAGGCGTTATTTTTAATGTATTAAATGAAGAAGAAAATTTTAAAATTATAGATACAAGAGTTGCTGGCATTAATATGGATTTCTATGCAGGTGCTTTAAATATTATAGACTCTGCAAACGTTACTTTAAAAGGACACGCAGTAATAAACGGAAACGGAAAATATTTTTGGGAAAAATATTGGGGTGTTGATACAAAGGGCGGGATGCGTGCTATTTATGATAAAAATAACATGCGTGCTTTTTGTGATTATGATTGTAAAAGAGTCAGGAATTTACTAATTCAAAACTCTAGTAACATAAATATTAGTCAAATCGAATCCAAAGATTCTGGTTTTTGGAATATACATGTTCTATATTCAAACAATGTAATATTAGATAATATATTTGTAAATAGTTATTCTCCTGTTTCACCTTCAACTGATGGTATAGATATTGATTCTTCAAGTAATGTAGTAATTAAAAATAGTGTACTTAAAACAAATGATGACTCTATTTCTTTAAAATCAGGTAGAGATAGTGATGGTATTAAGACTGGTATAGCTAGTCACGATATAACTATTAAAAATAATACTTTATATAATGGATTTGGTATTACAATTGGTAGCGAAGTTAGTGGTGGTATATATAATGTCAACATAGAAAATAATACATTTTATAATACCGATTGTGGATTTAGAATAAAATCTAGTTTACTTAGAAAAGGTTATATTAAAGATATTAATGTATTAAATAATACTTTAAATAACGTATGTTACCCAATTCATATAAGTGCTTCATGGAATAGTGGATATAATAATATAACACTTCCTGATACCTATAAGGGTGAAATATATGAGCATTATAAGAAATTAATTACATTAGTAGAAAACGAAAAAAACACTTGTGTAGAAAATATTACTATTTCTAATATGACTGCAATAGGCGCAAAAAGAGCTTTTGAAATAGATTGGTTTGCCGATAGTTTTATTTCAAATTTTAATATTAATAATTCAAGTATTGAAGCTGTTGAATTTGGTAGAATAGCTACTGTTAATAATTTAATTTTTAACAATGTTAATGTAACAATTCAAAAACTAAATGACGATAAAAATGATGATTACGATAATCGTTAACAATATAAAAAAAATATGATATAATGCATAAAGATTGAGGTATTTTATGGATAAAAAGAAAGTAATTTTAGGTTTATCTGGTGGTGTAGATAGTTCTGTAAGTGCTATTGTTTTAAAAGAACAAGGCTATGATGTTACAGGCGTATTCATGCGTAACTGGGATTCTACACTAAATAATGATAAATTAGGAAATCCTACTGTTAATGATGACGTTTGTCCTCAAGAAGTAGATTATAAAGATGCAAAAGATGTAGCAGAAAAATTAAATATAAAGATGGATAGAGTTGATTTCATCGAAGAATATTGGAATTATGTGTTCTCTTATTTCTTAGATGAATATAAAAAGGGACGTACACCAAATCCTGATGTTATGTGCAATAAAGAAATTAAGTTTAAGGCCTTTTTAAATTATGCCTATAAGCATGATGCAGATTATATTGCGATGGGACATTATGCACGTGTTAGAAGAGAAGAAAATGGTAAAACTCATTTACTTAGAGCAGTTGACCAAAATAAAGATCAAACATATTTTTTATGTCTATTATCTCAAGATCAAATTAAGCGTGCATTATTTCCTATTGGAGATTTAACTAAACCAGAGGTTAGAAAATTAGCTAGTGAATATGATTTAGTTACAGCTAAAAAGAAAGATTCAACAGGTATATGTTTTATTGGTGAACGTAATTTCCATGAATTTTTAAAGAACTATCTTCCTGCTCATCCTGGAAATATGGAGACTATTGATCATAAAGTTGTAGGAAAACATGATGGTCTTATGTATTATACAATTGGACAAAGAAAAGGTCTTAATATTGGCGGATTAAATGGATTTAAAAATGAACCTTGGTTTGTACTTGGTAAAAATTTAAAACGAAATGTATTAGTTGTTGGTCAAGGTGAGGATAATATAGAACTTATTAGCAATCATTTAATTGCAAGTAATGTAAACTGGATTTGTGATACACCTGATTTTAGTAAGAAATTTAGTGCAAAGTTTAGATATAGACAAAAAGATACTAATGTAACTATTAAACCTTTAGAGAATGGTAATATTGAAGTTAGCTATGAATCTAGTGAAGGTGTTACACCAGGACAAATTGTATGCTTATACGACGAAGATGAGTGTATTGGCGGCGCTATAATTGAAGAAGTTTATTATAACGACGCTATTAGAACTGTTTATAACGATTAGGTGATTTTATGAAACTTATAAGTTGGAATGTTAATGGACTTAGAGCATGTAAAACTAAAGGATTTGATGAATATTTTGCAAGGGAAGATGCTGATATTTTTTGTATTCAAGAAACTAAGATGCAAGAAGGACAAGCTGATTTAGAAAAAGAAGGATACTATAGATATATGTCTTCTGCCATTAAGAAAGGCTATTCTGGCACTTTAGTTTATACTAAAATAAAACCTCTTAGCGTTGTTTATGGTGTTAATGGTTTATATAACGATGAAGGTAGAGTTATTACATTAGAATATGAAACATTTTATTTAGTAAATGTTTATGTTCCAAACTCTAAAGAAGGTTTACTTAGACTTGATTATAGAATGATTTTTGAAGATAACTTTAGAGAATATCTTACTTCATTAGATAAAGTAAAACCTGTTATCTTATGTGGAGATTTAAATGTTGCGCACGAAGAGATTGATATAAAGAATCCTAAAACAAATTTAAGAAATGCCGGTTTTACTGTTGAAGAACGTGAAAAATTTAGTATTCTTTTAAATAGTGGATTTACTGATTCATTTAGATATTTATATCCAGAACGTGTTTTATACTCTTGGTGGAGTTATAGATTTCATGCGCGTGAAAAAAATGCTGGTTGGAGAATTGATTATTTTGTAGTAAGCAATTCTTTAAAAGAAAATATTTTAGATTCTATTATCGATACAGATATTTTAGGTAGTGATCATTGTCCTGTTAAATTGATTTTAAAGTAGAGCTTAGGCTCTATTTTTTTAAAATTAAAGCCGTATAAATTAAGATTATATAAGATTATTCATTAATTATGGGATAATTGTGTGAAATGTGATTAATCAATTAAAGATAACTACATATTTTTAAATGTGATTAATAATTATGTATAATAAATAAAACGAAAGAAGTGATCATATGAAAAAGATTATATATTTAGCAAGTATTATAATAGGATTAACAATTTTTTTAATATATTTAACATCTTGTTCAAGCAATGAACCTAAATCAACATTTTCTAATATTTCATTTGATTCAGATACTAATGTATTAACCTTTAATCTTTCAATTAGTGATCCAAAATCATTAGGATCTAATTATAAAGTCCATTTAAAAGATACATCTGAAGATGAATATTGTACATATATTGAAATTACGACTTTATCGAGTACAACTTATGAATTTTCTGATGTAAAAGCTAATACAAATTATACGTTATACGTTACATGTACATATAATGATACTGATGAATATGAAATATGGACAACTAAAACATTTAACACTGGTGGTACAGATTATCTTGAAGAGTTAGGAATAACATACGTAGATACGACTGTTCTATACACTGGATCTAGTCAACAAATTTATGCTACATACGATGCAAGCGGAGTAACTACTAATATTGAAGAAGGTAAAACATATTCAAGTGGAAATTATTCTTATCAATTTGCTTACTCTAATACTTATAATCAAATTAATGTTGGTACTTACACTCAAACATTAACTATTTTTAGAATTAGTGTTACAGGATTTATCACTACAACAAGAACTGAGGTAGCAAGTATTTCAAGAGTATTAACTATTCAAAAAGCAAAAAATTTAACATCATGGGCCGATTTTGAGGTTGAGTATACAGGAAATAGTGTTAATATGCCTGTCTATGATGATAACTTAACATATACATATTATGATTCTGCTAATAATCAAATTGATTCGATTGTTAATCCGGGTAAATACAGTGTACATTATTCATTTGCAGGAAATGATAACTATGAGGCTAGTAGTGGCACATTTAATGTGACTGTTAATAAAATTACTGTAACTTCAACTTTAACAAATCAAAATGTTTCTTTGACTGATGGAGTTGCTAGCATTGAAATTAGTGATGATTCATTTAATGTATCTAATTTAAATTACACAATTACATATAAAGATTTATCTGGGAATGTTATTGATACCCCTTACGTTACAGAAGAAGGTAAGTATCTTGTAGAAGTTTCTGCAGCAGAAACAAATTTTACATCCGCTTTTGATGTAACAATTGTTTTAAACGTTACAAATGTTGTTTCTACAAGCCCTATTCTGGTTTCTAATATTGAATATTTTGCGACTACACAAAGTCAAGGATTTTCTCCTATTAAAACAAAATCTTATTACACATATCTAAATTTATATAATGCAAGTAATAGTGCTATTGATTTATCAACAGTAAATCTATATTTTAATGATACAAAGGTTGATTTAAGTGGAACTATTAATGCAAAAGAATCTTATGTTCTTTTAGTTTATTCTTCATCTGCAAATGAATCAAAATATAAATTCACTTCATATGCTAATAGTTCTTATAAACTTTCATATAGTTCGCTTTCAACTATATCGACATTAATTAATGATGATCACATTTCTTATACAATAAATTCTACGTATAACAATTTTGATTCTTATTTATCTGATAGATCAAACTATACATTTACTTACACACAAATAACTGATTTAACTGAAGCTTTAACAAATGTTAAAAATTTTGCATATACAACTGATACTCCAACTGTTAATTATTCATTTGATTTTAGTACTATATCATTGTCAAGAATTGATGATTTATATAACATTGAAGCTTATGATGCGCTAGGGGAAAAAATTACTATTACTAGTGATATGATAGATATTTCAAATATAACAGCTAGTAATGTTGGTCAAAATATTAATGTATATTTTGATATTTACGATAGCTATGGTAATGTTTCATCATTCATTAAAAACTTTACTTTAGTTGATGAAGAAGGACCTACAATTGAACTTTCAAATGAAGTTCTTGAAGGAAGTTTAACAATGCATGTTACTAGTGGTTCAAACATTGATTTAACAAAATATTTTACAATAATTGACGATGTTGATGGTACTATTGAAGTTACAAGTGATATGATTAGTGATGACGCGCTAAATATGGATGTAATGGGTAAATATACAATTGTTGTTAGTGCGTCTGATTCTTCAAATAATGTTTCTACATTTAGTATTACTTTATATGTTGATTGTGGATATTTAAGTAATTTAACAAGCGAAACTATTAAGTCAGACTTAATAGGAGAAGCTAATGCAATGCCATCAACTGGTAATGTATCTGTTTTAGTTGTACCTGTATTCTTTAAAACTAGTAATCAAACTGTAACTTATTTAAATACATTAGATACTATATTTAATTCTACAGATAGTGATTTAGCTATTGGTTCTGTAAAGAGTTATTATCAAAAATCTAGTTACAATAAATTAAATTTATCATTTGATATATATAAATCAACATATATAACATTACCTCAAAATAAACAATATTATGATACTGATAATGGCATTGTTTCATTATTTAATTATGTTTTAAATAAAATTGATGATAATGTTGATTTCTCAAAATATGATTCTGATAATGATGGCGTAATTGATGCTATATGGTTTGTATATGATATAGACTATGATTCAAGCTCTAATTATTTCTGGGCTTGGACAAGCAATATGTCAAGCTTGTTAACAACTTCAAGAGACGGTTTAAGTGTTGGAAGAATATGCTTTGCCTCATATGAATTCACAAATTCAAACGATACTTATTTTTCATCATATTCTGATAATACATACTCTACTCTTACAGCTAGAACATTTATCCATGAGACAGGACATTTATTTGGTTTATGTGATTATTATGACTATGATTATGATCAAACTGTTGGTGCACATCATGCAATGTATGGTTGTTCAATGATGGATTCTAATTTAGGTGATCTAGATTCTGCAAGTAAAATTTTACTAGGTTGGATTGATCCTATTGTTGTTAGTGAAACTGAAGTTGTTACAATAAATCCTACTGCTTTAACAGGGGATGCAATAGTTATTGCAAAAGAAGAAAGAATAAACAATACGATATTCTCTGAATATATTATTCTAGAATTCTGGACTAGTGATGAATTAAATTATGTTGATAGTTCGTTAACGTTTGGAACTAATAATTATGGTATTAGAGTCCTTCATTTAGATGCTAGTATTAATTATGATTCAAATGGTAATCCAGTTCTAACAACAGGAAAAAGACAATCTTATTTTAAATATAATAATACAGACGATGATGACTACAATTTCCTTGAAACACTAGCTTACAATGATACTTCGATATACAGTGCAAGAACTCAAAAATATTCAACTGTAGGTAATGTCTTATTTAGTAATACAGAAATTACTTTTGGAAAAGACTTATATTCTACTTTTACATATCACAATGGTGACGAACTAGATTTTACATTTGTTATAAAGAATTTAACAAAGAATGAAGCTAGTATATTAATCTCTTATAAATAATATTACAAATTACTCATAAATGTAATCTATTTAGGTTTGAAAAATATTATGTTTTAAAATATAATATATGTAATCTAATGGAGGTTATTTATGAGTTTTTTTAATAAGAAAAAAGATGAAAATAAAGAAGTAAATAAAAACAATGTAAATAAAATTGAAAATAACGACTCTGAGTTCTCTAAAATTTTAAATGAGAAGAAACAAGAAGAAGATTTAGCTAAGGAAGTTGAAGTAAAACAACAAAAGAAAGAAGAACGTAAAAAAGAAAAGAAAGATTATACAAAATATAATCCTATTCTAGATTTAAAGTTTTGGTTTAAATTAGTTGGTGGTGTCGTTCTACTTGTAATAGCTTTAGCTTTAATGTTCCAAAAAGATCTTCGTGAGCGTATTTGTGTAGGTATTTTTGGTGGCGTTGTTGCTGTATTTGCAATATATAGAATTTATCCTACTTTTAAATACACTAAAGGTGTAGGTCCTAAAATTGCTTGTATTGTTGAAATTATTGTAGATTTTGCAGTAGGTGTATTACTTGTTGTTGGCGGATTTAATTTTAGCGATAGTGGTAAAGATTTAGCTGAATTTACTAATAAGTATTTCCATTATTTCTTAGGTCTTGTATTCTACTTAAGAGGTATTGTTTATACTCTTTGTGCAATTATGTTTAAAGAAGAAAGTACATTTAAAAAATATGTTATTAACATTTTATGTTTAACATGTGGTGCTTATGTTTTTGCAAGTGACAATTTCCTTGTAGAAGCTCTAGGTTGGGCTCTTGTTATATTATCTTTAATAAGTGCAGCTTACTTACTTGTTGAAGGTGGTAT
>CAVEPF010000061.1:14566-23288 GCA_963617645.1 Anaerotignum sp.
TTGACTATACAAATTATAGAAACCATAATGAACAAAGACGTATTAAAACAGAGCAAAAGAAAAAAGAAAAAGAACAAAAGAAGCGTGAAAAAGAAGCTGAAAAGGGCGAAACAAAAAAAGATAAGCCTGTTGAAAAAGAAGAAAAAATAATCATTCCTGATGAAAAAGGAAATGATCAAAAACAAGATATTTGTTAATTATATCCTCTTGATTAATTTCAAGAGGTTTTTCTTTTTTAAATTATAGAAATAAGCAAACAGCACCCTTAATTGCCAAAAATATACCAAACTTATAAAAAACTTTAACAATATTGGCCATACTGTCTATTTACAATTAATTTAAACTTTGATAAAATTATTGAGTAAATATTTTGTACATATTGTACTTTAAAAGGAGCATATAAATATGAAAGTTGAATTTATTGCAGGAAGTAAAGCAAAGGTAACTTTTGATATTACTAACGATAAATTTAGAGAAGCTTTAGATAAAGCATTTGAAAAAACAGGTAAGAACGTTTCAATCCCTGGTTTTAGAAAGGGCCATGTAAGCCGTGAAATTTTCAACAAGAAGTTCGGTGAAGCTGCATTATATGAAACAGCTTTAGACGTTCTTTGTGATGAATATTCTAAAGAAGTATTTGCTGATAAAGAATTAAATACAAGAGTAATTTCTCAATTAATTCCATCAATTGAAGGAACAATTGATTCAAAAGATGGTTTCCAATTATTATTCACATTTGATGTATTCCCAACAAATGTAACTGTAGGAAATTACAAAGGTGTTGAAGTAAAAGCTAAGAATACAGAAGTTAGCGATGAAGAAGTTAATGGTCGTATTGACTCTATGCTTAAAAACAAAGGTACTCTTTCTGAAAAAGCTGAACAAGTTATTGCAAAAGGCGATACTGCAAACTTTGATTTTGAAGGATTTGTTGACGGCGTAGCATTCGAAGGCGGACAAGCTAAGGGCTATGAAATGGAAATAGGTTCAGGTCAATTCATTCCAGGATTTGAAGATCAAATGATCGGTATGAAGAAAGGCGAAACTAAGGATGTTAATGTAACATTCCCTACTCCATATGCAGCTAAAGAATTAGAAGGTAAAGCTGCTGTATTCAAAGTAACTGTTAATGCTGTTAAAGAAAACAAATTACCAGAATTAAATGATGAATTCGTTCTAAGCTTAAACAAAGAAGGCGTTAAGAATGTTGAAGAATTAAAGACTTCTTTACATGATGAAATGAAAGCTAGCAAGGAAGAAAGCGAAAAGAACCGTCAAATTGATGAAGTTGTAAACAAGATTTTAGATGATACTAAAGTTGAATTACCTCAATCAATGATTGATAACTTCACAAATGACTACAAGCGTCGTTATGAAGACCAAGCTAAGGCTTATAACATTCCACTTGAAACATTACTTCAATTAAGCGGAACAGATTTAGAAACTTTCAACAAGAGAGCTGCTGAATTTGGTGAACGTCAAGCATTATTCCAAGTAGTACTTGATAAGGTTGCATTCGAAGAAAAGTTACAACCAAGCGATGAAGAAATTGCTAGCCGTGCTGAAGAAATTGCTAAGCAAATCAACTCTAACAAGGATGAAGTTATTAGAACAAGATTTAACCAAATCGTTAGTGAACATATCTACAATAAGTTCATTGATCTTGTAATGTCTAATGCTAAAGAAATCTAATAGATATTATTTATAAGAAAGAATCCACCAATGGTGGATTTTTTTGAATAAATTGTGTAAAATATAACATATTTGGCAAACCGCTTGAAATAGTGCCAAAAATATAGTAATATATAAACGCTGACTTTTAAATAGTCAGATTGTTGTTTAAAAGAGGGTGACAATATGGAACAATTAGAAAATAAAAAATCTTATCCAGCAATTGCTCTTAGAGGCTTAGTTCCGTTACCTAGTAACGAACTTAGAACTGAAGTAGGACGTAAGAGTTCTATTAAAGCTCTTGAAGAAGCTGAAGCTAATTATAATGGTGATATCGTATTAATCGTTCAAAAAAACGCTCAACAAGTTGATGTTACTAGTGAATCAATAGAATTAGTTGGTGCACTAGCTCATATTGACTCGCGTTTAACATTACCTAATGGTAATTTACGTGTTAAATTCAGCGTAAAAGAACGTGTTATTTTAGAAGAAATTAGTGAACCTAATCCTTTTTTCACAGTTTCGTATAGTGTAATGGTACCTGAAAATGATTCAGTTGAAGAAATAACTGCACTTGTTCGTTCAGTTGTTAATGAAATATCTAACAATAAGAAGTTACTTAATTCTAGCGAAGAAGTAATGCGTTCTATTGCAAGTGGATTAACTAGCGAAGAATGTGTAGATATTATTGCCGGACACTTAAAAACTTCTACTAATAAATATAAATATTTAGCTGAACCATCTTTAGCTAAAAGAATGAAATATATTTTAGAAGATATTAATAGAGAAAACCAAATAGCTGATATTGAACGTAAAATTGATCAAGATGTAAAAGAATCTATTGATCAATCTCAAAAAGAATATATTTTACGAGAGAAAATGAAAGCTATTCAAAGTGAACTTGGTGAAAAAGCCCGCACTGAAGAAGAAATTGAAGTATTTAGAAATAAAATTGAAAATGCCGGAATGCCTAAGAATATTTATGATAAGGCTATGAAGGAACTTCAAAGATATCAATTAACATCAAGTCAAAATGCTGAAACTGGTGTTATTAGACAATACCTTGAGTTTATTGTTTCTCTTCCTTGGAAAGAAGAATCAAAAGATAATGATTCACTTAAAGAAGTCGAGGAGGCACTTAACAAGACTCACTATGGTTTAAGTAAGGTTAAAGATAGAATTCTTGAATATCTAGCTGTTAAGGTTTTAACAGGCAAGAATCCACAAACTATTTTATGTTTATATGGACCTCCTGGTGTAGGTAAAACAAGTTTAGCTAAATCTATTGCGGATGCACTTGGAAGAAAGTTTATTAAAGTTTCTTTAGGCGGTGTTAGTGATGAGGCTGAAATTAGAGGACATAGAAGAACATATTTAGGTGCTTTACCTGGTAGAATTTTAAAAGGTATGAAAGATGCTAATACAGTAAATCCTGTATTCTTATTAGATGAAATTGATAAAATGACTTCTAATATGAGAGGAGACCCTGCATCTGCAATGCTAGAGGTACTAGATCCTGAACAAAATTCTCATTTCTCTGATAACTATCTTGAAGAAGAATATGATTTATCTAAGGTATTATTCATTACTACTGCTAACTCATTAGATTCAATTCCAGCACCATTATTCGATCGTATGGAAGTAATTGAACTTTCAAGTTATACTGAATATGAAAAAACTCAAATTGCTAAGAATTATCTTGTACCAAAAGTTCTTGAACAAAATGGTCTTGATAAAGAAAAATTCAGTATTACTGATGATGCTATGCACTTAATGATTGAGGGTTACACTAGAGAAGCTGGTGTACGTAGTCTTCAAAGACATATAGGTACACTTGTTAGAAAAGCTATTAAAGAAGTACTTATTAATAACGCAGAACACGTTGAAATTAATAAAGATAATTTAACTAAATATCTTGGTAAACAAATGTTCTTTAGCAATGAAGGTCGTGAAGTACCTCAAGTTGGTATTGTTACAGGTTTAGCATATACTCAATTTGGTGGTGACACTTTAGATATTGAAGTTGCGGTTTCAAAGGGTAAAGGTAACTTAACATTAACTGGTAAACTTGGTGAAGTCATGAAGGAAAGTGCAATGGCTGCATTAACTTATGTTAAGAGCCATGCAAGTGAACTTGGTATTGATGAAAAAGTTATTGCTGAAAGCGATATACATATTCATGTACCTGAAGGAGCTGTTCCTAAGGATGGTCCTAGTGCTGGTGTAACTTTAACTACAGCTATTGCAAGTGCTTTAACTGGTAGACCTGTTGATCAACATCTTGGTATGACTGGTGAAGTTACATTAAGAGGTACAGTTTTACCTATTGGCGGTCTTCGTGAAAAGAGTATTGCGGCATGCAGAACTGGTTTAACTAAGATTTTAATACCAAAGGAAAATGAACGTGATTTAGATGACGTACCTGCTGAGGTTAAAGAAAAATTAACTATAATTCCAGTACACCATGTATCTGAAGTATTAAATATTGCATTACAAAAATAAAATTTAGACTGTAAATAGTTTAGCTTTATAGCAAGACTTTTACAGTCTTTTTTTCTTTTATATTAATTGACTATGAAAATTTATAAATGTAAAATATAAGAGCTTGGAGGCAATTTATGAATTATACTATTGTAATAGATTATCAATATGATTTTATTTATGGATCTTTAAGAAATGAAGAAGCCATTAAAATAAAAAACAATGTAATAGAAAGAATTAGTGAAGGATATAATTTAGGACACAAAATCATTTTCACTCGTGATACCCATGATACAAATTATTTAGATACTGCTGAAGGAAAAAAACTTCCTGTTAAACACTGTATTAAGGGCACGATTGGACACGAAATAGATAGTGATGTATTAGAGTTTGTTAAAGGTAAAGAATATAATGTAATTGATAAACCGACATTTGGATATCTTGATTGGAATTTAGAAAACGCAGATAATATTTATATACTTGGAGTATGCACTGATATTTGTGTTATTAGTAATGCGCTAATTCTAAAAGCTAAATATCCTAATGCTAATATATATTTATATAAAGATGCGGTAGCAGGCTTGAACAAGGAATCAAACGATGCGGCTATAAAAGTCTTAGCTAATTGTCAGGTTGAAATAATTTAATGAATATTTTATTTGAAGATAATCACATTATTGTTGTTTATAAACCATGTGGGATTTTATCTCAAGAAGACATATCTAAAGATAAAGATATTTTAAATGAATTAAAAACATACATTAAAGAAAAATATAATAAACCAGGTAATGTATATTTAGGTTTAGTTCATAGACTAGATAGAAATACAAGCGGTGTGATGGTATTTGCAAAGACTTCGAAAGCTGCAAACCGTTTATCAAGTGATATTAAAAACCATGTTGGTTTTGAAAAAAAATATTTAGCTGTAGTAGAAGGTAAAATGAATATAGGCAGCGAAAAAGAATTAGAAGATAAATTGCTTAAAAATGAAAAAGAAAATAAGAGTTATGTTTCTAAAAGCCCAAATGCGCTATTATCTAAACTTAAATATAAAGTTTTGGATTCAATTAATTTAGGTGATAAATCTTATAGTTTACTTGATATCACGCTTTTAACAGGACGTCATCACCAAATAAGATGTCAACTATCTAATATCGGACACCCTATTGCAGGAGACACAAAATACGGTGCAAAACAAACTAAAAACGGTTACAATTTATCATGTTACTCATTATCTTTTATGCACCCAGTAAAAAAAGAATTAATGACTTTTAAATTCTTTAATTCGTATAATATGTTTAATTATTTTGCTAAAGAAGATCTAATAAGAAAATATAATATATAAAAAACAGGCTTTAAAACCTGTTTTTTTAAATGTCGTTTTCTAAATCTGTATCTTCTGAATGCTCATCAAGATTTGTATTTTGTGTATGTTCTTTTAAAGCCTTTTCAATAATTTCGTCTTTAGTTTCTGCGTAATCTGTTAATCCTTGTAAATGTAATAATCTTTTAGAAATAACTGCGTATGCATTAGCTTTAGCAGCTAAATCAAGCGCAGCTTCTACCACTTCATTTTTATTCGTATAATCGATGTTGTTTAGTTGAATTTTAGCGTCCTGAACGGCTTTTTTAGTAGCTTGTCTTTTAATTTCAGAGTAATTCTTATAAGCGGTTTCAGAAGAATCTTTATAAGTAACGTCAAAAATTTGTTTAATTTCTGGTAGAGTTAATACTTTTTTTAAATAAATAATTTCAAGTAATTGACAAATTTGATCTTTTGAATATTTTTTCTTGTTTGGTTGATCTACAATTTTAGCTTTTACATAATTATTTATCATTGAAGTTGTAATTTGATGATCCTCATTTGAAGTCTCAAGACTTCTACTTTCAATTTTTAAATAATATATAAGTTGTTGCATATAAAGTTCGATTTCAGGTAATTCTTCATATGAAGGTAAATTTTTCTTTTCAAATTCATCAAACCATTTTTTAAAGTTGTCAATAAGTTTTTCAACAGCAGCCATACGTATCTCCTATTTTTAATAACTAAATTATATCATTTTGACTTCTAATTTTCAATTTTATAGTGTGCAAAAAAATCAAGAAAATTATATTAAATAGTACTAACATGAAATATTAAAACTCTTGAATTAATACGTCTTTTTAATTATAATATTATATGAAATGAGGCTTTTATGGGTTTATTTAAATTTTTTTCATCTCTATTTAAGAAAAAAAAGAAACGTATTGTTGTTGATGAAGAATTAATCAATAATTTTATAAATTATCTTGGCAATAAAGACAATATTATTAATTATTCTGTTGATGGTTCCCGTGTAAAAGTGGAAGTAAAGAATGTTGATTCATGTAAACTTGATGATATAAAGACTATATCTTCAGGTGGTGTTTTTGTAACTGGCAATTTTGTTAAAGCATCTTTTAAATATAGTGCTAGCGATATTATAAAAATGTTAGATAAAACTTTAAAATAGGAGGAATATTAATATGGTACAAAAGAATTTTAAAGTTACACTAGAAACAGGTATACATGCACAAAGTGCTGTACATTTAGTAAATCAAGCTATTAAATATGACTCAAATATTACTCTTGAAGTTGAAGGAAAAAAGATTAATATGAAGTCAATCATGGGTGTAATGAGTCTTGGTGTTTATCAAGGTGCTGTCATTACTATTACATGCGATGGCGTTGATGAAGTAGCAGCTCTAAATGAATTAGAAAATCAAATTTATCAATTAAAAATTGGAAAAGAATATTAAAAAAATGGGACTTTTGAATTTATTTCTTAAGTCCTTTATATAAATATAAAGAGGTAAATTATGGAAGAATTAAAAATGGAAAATTTTTTAGAATTATCTGAAAAATATTTTGATCAATTTAAACATACATTAAAAGAATTAGTAGCTATACCTTCTGTTCTTGATGAATATAAAGAAGATAGTGATGCACCATTTGGACTTGGTAACAAACAAGCCCTAGAATATATGTATAATTTAGGAAAAAAAGATGGGTTTAAAGCACATAATTGTGATAATTATGCACTTGATATTGAATTTGGTCCTAAAGGTGAAACACTTGGTTTACTTGCACATTTAGACGTTGTGCCAGTAACAGGCCAAAAATGGGATAACGATCCTTTTACTGTTGTTGAGAAAGACGGCAAATTAATTGGACGTGGAGTAAACGACGATAAAGGACCTTTACTTGCATCTTACTATGCTATAAAGATTTTAAAAGATATTGGTTTTAAACCAAAGAAAAATATCAAATTAATTATGGGATGTGATGAGGAAACAGGTTCTAGATGTCTTGAACATTATTTCTCTAAAAATCCAATGCCTGATTTAGGTTTTTCTCCTGATGCATGTTTCCCATGCATTAATGGTGAAAAAGCCCATGCAAATGTTGATGTTGTAGGCTTAATTGACGAAAATTGTCCTATTGTAAAATTCTATTCTGGCGAAAGATATAATATTGTGCCTGAAGAAGCGCATATGACTCTAAGTAAAAATCTTTCAAAAGAATATTTAGAATTCTTAAAAGAAAATAATTATAAAGGTGAGTACAAAAATGGTACTTATTATGCCTACGGAGTAGCAGCTCATGCAATGACTCCTGAAAAAGGATTTAATGCAGCATTTGTATTATTTGAATTCTTAGATAAATATGCTCCGTCAAATATCTCATCATTTATGACTAAATATGTAACATTTGATCCATTTGGTGAGAAATTAAAAATCAACAAAGAAGTTGGTGAAATGGGCAAACTTACTATGAATGTTGGTGTTGTTCGTATTGATCAACGTCATATTAAAGTCGGATTTGATTTAAGAGTACCATCTGATGAACTTGAAAATATTATAAGAGAGAATTTCTATAATGCTACTGGTGAATTCAAGAATTTGACATTTGATATGCCTCAAATGACTCCTGTTCATTATGTACCTAGTGATTCTTATCTTGTACAAGCTTTAATGAAGAGCTACCAAGAAGCTACAGGTGACTATACAAACACAGCTTACTGCATTGGTGGAGGAACTTATGCTAAATTTATGAAGACTGCGGTTGCATTCGGTCCTCAATTTATAGGTAGAGAAGATGTAGATCACCAAGCTAACGAATATATTTATGAAAGTGACTATAAAAAGATTATAGCTATTTATGCTAAATCTATTTATGATTTAACAAAATAATGAGACTAAGAAAAGTAAAAAATGCTTATGAAGATTTATGTAAAGATTCTAAATACTTTATAAGTAATCCTAAAGATTATAAAAATAAATGGAATGAATTAGTTTTTAAAAATAATAATCCTATTCATATCGAAGTTGGCTGTGGTAAAGGTCAATTTATGATGGGGTTGGCTGCTAAATTTCCTGATATTAATTTTATTGCAATTGAAAAATATGATTCTGTGTTAATTCGTACACTTGAGAAAGCTTTAACATATGATTTACCTAATTTACGTTTAGTATTGTTAGATGCTAATCAACTTTGTGAAGTGTTTGAAAAAGAAGAAGTTTCTAGAATTTATTTGAATTTCTCTGATCC
>CAVEPF010000061.1:23298-35444 GCA_963617645.1 Anaerotignum sp.
GATCCATGGCCAAAGAGTCGTCATGCAAAAAGAAGATTAACAAGTTATATATATTTAGATATTTATAAACAAATTTTGCCTATTGATGGTGAAATTTTCCAAAAGACTGATAATCGTGGCTTGTTTGAATCAAGTCTTGAGTCTTTCTCACAAAATGGTTGGTATTTATCAAATATTTCTCTAGACTTGCATAAAACAGATACTTTTAATATCATGACAGAGTATGAAGAAAAATGGTCACCAAAAGGACCTATTTACCGTTTAGAAGCTAGACAAATAAAGAATAATACCAAAGAAGACAATATTGATATTAACGGAAACGAATAATTTCAAAATTTTTAAAGAGAAGATTTTTTAATCTTCTTTTTTTATAGTTAACTTAAATTGTGATTTTAAAAATACACTGTTAATATTTCACTTTAATTTCACAATCCTTTGTTATATAATTATACTATAAGGTATGTTGTATGAAAATTTTAGTTGCTAATCCGGATAAAAATTTTAATTTTAGAATTAAAGAATTAATTGAACGTGTTTATAATCATAAGGTATATATTGCTCAAAATGGAACTGAAGCTTGTTCGTATTATAATGATTATCAGTTTGATTACGTACTTTTACATGATGATTTAGAAGGAATTCCGGGCTTTAGTTTAATTGAAACATTTCGTCAAAAATATAATGCATTTATTACAATCACAACTAATAAAACAGAAAATTTTTATCATAAAGCCATTTATGATAAGGGTGCAAATGATATTTTTTTATTACCAGGTGATTTGTCTATTTTAGTTACTAAAATCAACAATTATTTTTCTCTTCAAAATTCAAAAAATATAGTTGTCGGTAAGATTAAAATAAATGTTGATACTAGAACACTTATTATTGATGATGTTACACATACACTTACAACAAAAGAATTTGATTTACTTATGTATTTTGTTAAAAATAGAGGAAAAGCATTATCTAGAGATATGATTTATCGTGACGTTTGGCATTTTGATGGTCAATGTAGTGATGATAGAACAATTGATACACACGTAAAAATGTTAAGAAATGAACTTGGAAAATATAAAACATATATTGAAACATTTAGAAATTACGGATATTGTTTTGAGGTGAAATAATGGCAGATTATTTTTTAATAGGAGGAAAAGATGACGATTTAAAGAGTAATTATCTTGAAAATGTCTTAGTTAATTTGACTCGAAAAATCAATCCTACCATCTTATTTTTTCCTACTGCAAGTTTAGATAAAGAATCTAGCATTAATCACTTTATACATACTTTTGATAATATTTTAGTAGATATTAAGGTTGTTACATTATATAAAAGAAATTATTCATATGAAGAATTAGACATGTTGTTTTCAGACTCTGATGTTATATATTTTGGGGGCGGAAACACTTCAAAGTTATATCAAAAATTAATTGAAAATCAAGTTGATAAATTACTTGTTAAATATAGTGGTACAAACAAAATATATGCAGGAATTTCTGCCGGCGCAATAATCTACACATTGTCTGGCATGGGAGATTCTTATAGTTATCTATCAGGAAACAATGTTATTAATTATCAAATGATTAATGGCCTATCACTTTTAAATATTAAATTTTGTCCACATTATCAAAAGAAAGATTTATATATTTTTAACGATGAAACAAAAGATTGTGCACTTAGTGTTGCATGCGAAGATGATACTGCGGTTTTAATAAGAAACAATCAAATAGTTGAAGTTTATAAAGCAAATCCTAAACATTCTGTTTATAAGTTTGTTTATGGCTTGATGGAACCACTTTATGAATCGTATAAAATCCATTCTTTAGGACCTTTAAACACTTACTCATATTTTGCTTGCTTAAAATATGAAAATAAGAAGAATATTTATAATCCTATTATATTAAGTGATACAATTAGAAAAAGTGTAGAATCCTTAAAAGATGATGATTTAGCAATAATACCTATTGAAAATAGTTTAGATGGTTATCTAGGAGAAACTCTAGATTTATTATATAAATATGATTTAGAAATAATAGAAGATTTAAATTTACATATATCATTTTCATTAGTATCGAACTCTAATATTTCTGATATTAAAAAGATTTATGTGCAATTTAAAACAAAAGGTCAATGTCTTAATTATTTAGAGACTTTAAATAAACCTTTAGTAATTACAGATTCGAATATTGAATCTTTAAATTTGTGTTTAGAAGATCAATTCGGTGCCGCAATTGTTCCAAATCATATCCTAGATAGTTATAACTTTAAATATGTGAAAGAGAATGTTTGTGATAAAACAAATAATTATACACGCTTTATAGTGGTAAGAAAAAGAAAAGATAAGATAAATTACGATACGTTAACATCTGTTAAAGCAAGTTTACTCTTAATGCCATCTTCTGATAGATCAGGTATTCTATATGACATGCTTAAGATGTTTTATGATCATAAAATTAATTTAAATGCTATTATAAGCCGTCCTACTAAAGAAGGACTTGGTAAATACTACTTTTATGTAGAATTTTCGGACCAAATTAAAAATTTAGGAAACATAATTAAGGTACTTTTAAACAAGAGTACAAATGATGATTTTAAAATTAAATGTTTAGGAATATATCCTAAAGAAGGAGACGAAAAATTATGTTAATGACAGAAATCATTGAGAAAAAAAGAGATGGCTATAAATTAAGCCAAGAAGAAATTGAATTCTTTATTAAAGGTTATACTAATGGTTCAATTCCTGATTATCAAGCTAGTGCTTTATGTATGGCAATTTATTTAAAGGGAATGACTGATGAAGAAGCTACTAGTTTAGCTATTGCGATGCGTGATAGTGGAGATATTATGGATTTATCTAGTATTAGTGGTCTTAAAGTTGATAAGCACTCTACAGGTGGTGTAGGAGATAAGACTAGTCTAGTTTTAGCTCCTTTAGTAGCATCTTTTGGTTTGAAATTTGCTAAGATGAGTGGTAGAGGTTTAGGTCACACAGGTGGAACTCTAGATAAGTTAGAATCTATTAAGGGATTCAATATTGCAGTTAAACCAGAAGATTTTATTGAACAAGTTAAAATTGTAGGTATGGCTATTGTTGGTCAAACTGGTAATTTAACACCAGCTGATAAAAAATTATATGCATTAAGAGATGTTACAGCTACTGTATCATCAATTCCTTTAATTGCATCTTCAATCATGTCTAAGAAGTTAGCTGCTGGTTCGGATATTATTGTATTAGATGTTAAAGTTGGAAGCGGCGCATTCATGAAGACTTTAGATGATGCTAGACATCTTGCAAAATTAATGGTTCAAATTGGTCAAAATTGCGGTAAGAAAATGACTGCCGTATTAACAAATATGGAAGAACCATTAGGACATGCAGTAGGTAATGCACTTGAGGTAATAGAAGCTATTAATACTCTTAAGGGAAACGGACCTAAAGATTTACTTGATTTGTGTCTTGAAATTGGTTCTTATCAATTAACTGATGCTAATATCTTTAAAACACGTGAAGAAGCTAAAGAAGCTATGTTAGAAAATATTAAAAATGGTAAGGCTTTAGCTAAATTTAAAGAATTTGTTTCTGCTCAAGGAGGAGATGCAAGCTTTGTTGATGATATTTCTAATTTTGCACAAGCTAAAGAAATAATCGAAATTAAAGCCGAAAATGATGGCTTTGTTCATCATATTGATGCACTTGCAATTGGACATGCAGCTATGTTACTTGGTGCAGGTCGTGAGACTATGGAAGATATAATTGATCCAGCTGTTGGTATTGTTTTAAATAAAAAAGTTGGAGATAGTGTTAACAAAGGTGAGACTTTAGCTTATATTTATACAAATGGTAAGAACACAAAAGAAGCTTCAAAGAAAGCTCTAGAAGCCTTTGAAATCGACTCTAAGCATGTGGATGCTAAACTTATTTTAGATGTTGTGAGATAATATGAAAATTTTAAAATATTGTGAAGCTTTAGAAAATGCAAAAAATAAAGATTGGTTTAAAAACTTTTATAAAGAAGAGGAAATTTGTTCTGATAGTGAAGTAGAACAAATTAATGAACTTGCTTTAAAATTTAAAACTAATCCTTTAAGCGAATATTTTGAAACTAAAGAAGATATAATGTTACAAAAAGAATATTTTGAAACTACTATTTCTGATTTAGAAGAAATGCTTTTAACAAATGAATAAAGAATATAATTCCTTTAAATGTATAAAACATTTTAAGGAATTTTTTCTTTATAAAAGTTTAGGGCTAATTAATGTTGCTTGTATTGTAAAAATTAAAGCAATTTTGTATAATATTTATAGATAATTTTACAAATGAGGTGAAGATAGTGATTAGATATACTAAACCTAGATATAATAAAGAAACAAAAACTAATTATATTGTTCAAGATAACCAAGAAGCTATTGAAAGACTTGGAAGAATTGAAGATATTTTAGATAAATATCAAATTGAAAATAATATTGAATTAGAACGTTTAATAATCTTAGGAAGTAGTGCATATAGCCGTATTAAATTAGCTATGGGACATAGAGTATACTTCTTATCTGGTAAAAAGATTAGAAGGGCTCATTTAATTGGCTATGCTAACAACGGTTTAAGTTTAGACGAACTTTTAATTGAAAAGAAAGGTCAAACTGCAACTATTCCTTATACCCATCTATATATTTCAAAACACGAAGTTAAGCGTGCTAAAAAGGGTAGACAATTATATCATTTAAATAAAAAACAATTTGAGGTTTTCTTACCTAACACAAATTATAAGAAAAAGACTTATCTTCTTGAATGTGGTCGTGGTACAGATTCATTTATAATTGTTCAAAAGGTTTTAAAAGCATATTATAAAACTCTATTAGATAAAGAATATAGTTTTGATGAATTAAAGGAAAAGTTCCATTTCGATATTGAAAAGGAATATCCAAAAGAGAGAAAAGATTATATTTCAAACGCTAAAAATATTAAGGATAAGTGGATCTAATCCACTTTTTTAAGATATATATGAAAAAGTATTTAGCACTTATAAGGTGTATTTTATTTATAATTTTATTAGCTTTTTCTTCGCTTTTAATATCTAAGTCTACAGTTTCACTAAAAAGTGATTATTTAATTGAAAAACATAACTTTACTTATATACCATTTGTATTTATTTATATTATTTTATTATTTGCATCATTTTTATATGATCTAATTACTAAGAAAAATATAAAAGAATTGATTTCATTTATTATTTGTATGATTTTAAGTGTAATATTATTTATTATCGGACAAATTAATATGAAATACAGTTTACAATATTGTTTTAAGTACATGTTTACTATTATTAATGTTGATTATTTTATATATACTTTTGTTCTTATTGTTAAATATTTAGTATCTAGAGATAAAGATATTTTAAAATAGATTTATTAAATTTTCACAATTTGATTTTTATATGTTCTATAATATATTTAGGATGGTAATATTATGTCGGTAGGAACAATATTTTTTAGCTTTTTAGCTTTTGCATTTTTTATAGCGGTTATATTAATATTTTCAAATAATGATAAAATTATTCCTGATACATTTAAGAAGTATCGTGATGATGAATTTTATAATGTTTGGCGTAATTTCTATGGTGCCGGACTTCTTGTGATGGTTAGTTCGTTTGTTTTACTTGCTATATGTTTTGCCCAAAAAGAATTCAATTTAACTACGGCATTATATCTAATTCTTGGCATTGTAATGTTTATTATAGGTGCAGTTATAGTTTTTGTTTTCAACAAAAAAGCATTAAATAAATTTGATCCACAATTTTATGCACGAAATAATTTAGTTCACGAAGAAAAGAAAGAAAAGAAAAAGAAAAAAAGATACATTGATGAAAATAACAAGAGATATGAACAATTTAGAAAGGATAATGAATAATGGTTGTATATTTTATTTTAGCTGTTGCTAATTTAATCTTTGTAATATTGTTTGCAATTGATAAATTTTTTGTAAAAGATTATATCGATAATCCTTGTGAGAAAGCAAAGAGCCTTTATAAAAAAGCTGGGATTATTGAGACTAGTTTATTTGGACTAGGATTTATGTTTATGGGATTTTATGATTTAAGTGTTAACTTAGGTCACACTGCTTTAGTTCTTGAGGGTTTTGGTTTATTTATTTTGTTATTTGCGGTTTTAGCGTTTATATTCTTTTCATTAATGTATCATACAGTTATGATTGATTATCATAAGAGTGTTGAAGAAAACGAAGAGATTAAAAAAGAAATTGATGATTATATACAATAAGGAGAATTTATGTTAACTGGAAAACAAAAAAGTTATTTACGTGGTTTAGCTAATCAAATTAAACCTGTTATGCAAATTGGTAAAGATGGTTTAAATAAAGAAGGAATTATAGAAATTTTAAATTATTTAAAGAAACATGAATTAATGAAAATATCTATAAATCAAAACTCTGATACTACATTAGATGATCTTGTTGCGGCATTTACAAGTATTGATATTGAAGTAGTTCAAACTATAGGAAAGACTATTGTTCTTTATCAACACAGTGATTTTGTTGATGATCCTATTAGACTTCCTCAAAATAAAAATAAAAACTAATAGAATTTATAGGATTAATTTTTAATCCTTTTTTTAAAAATAGGTGGTAATATGGAAAAACTTATTTTAGTAGATGGAAATTCACTCATGTATAGAGCCTTTTATGGTCAAGGTGATCCAACAAAAATAAAACCAAATAGTAAAGGTGTTTATACAAATGCCATAAATGCATTCGCTAGAATGATTAATATTTTGAAGAAAAATAATCAATATGATTATTTATTAGTAGCATTTGATAAAGGAAAACATACCTTTAGACATGATATTATGCCTGATTATAAAGCAGGTCGTGCTCATATGGCTGATGAAATGCGTATGCAAATCCCATATATAAAAGATTTTTTGAAACGTGCAAATATTGCTCAATTTGAAATTGATGATTATGAAGCAGATGATATTTGTGGAACATTTAACAGTCTTGCACTTAAGAATGGTTTATGTGTTGATGTTTACTCATCTGATAAAGACTTATTACAATTAATTGGAGAAAATACAAATGTATATATGACAATTAAGGGCATGAGTGAAGTTGAGAAATATGATATTAATCATTTTAAAGAAGTATATGAAATTGAACCAAGTCAGTTTATTGATTTGAAAGCATTAATGGGTGATAAATCTGATAATATTAGTGGTGTACCTGGTATTGGTCCTAAAAAAGGAATTAAATTATTAAAAGAATATGGAACAGTAGAGGGAATACTTGATAATATTGAGCAAATTAAGGGTGCAGATAAAGAAAAATTTATAGCGAATGCTGATTTACTTAAAACTTGTAAGACAATGGTTACAATTTTACGTGATGCACCTTTAGGGCTTGATTTAGATTATGCTATTAAAAAAGAAGCCGATAACGAGGCTCTTAAAGAACTTTATGAAGAATTAGAACTTAATGGTCTTTTAAAAGAACTTAAAGAAAACTCTGACGTTTTAGTTTCTGATACTACAAATAATGTTCCTTATACCTTTGTATCTCGTGAAGAAGAATTAGAGCATGTAATTGATGTTCCGTCTTCACTACATGTAGAAACACTTGATCAAAACTATCATAAAGATAGTATATTGTCTCTAGCAATTTCTAATAATCACGGTGTTTTTGTACTTGATACAAAATTATTAGAATCTACCCCTTTAAAAGAATTTTTAGAAAACAAAAATATCGAAAAGTATGTCTTTGATTTTAAGAAAACATATACTTTACTTAAAAAGAAAAATATCAATTTAAATGGTGTTACATTTGATTTATTACTTGCAACATATGTAATTAATCCTACAAATGCTAGTCATGAGTTTAAAACTGTTGTTCAATCATATGAATATTATAATGTTTCATTTGATAGTGAAATTTATGGTAAGGGTGCTAAATTAAAAGTGCCAGCAAATGATATATTGTTTAGTCACACAGCAAATAAAGTATTTGCTATATCAAAAGTTAAAGATCTAGTAATAAGAAAACTAGTGGAAAACGATTCATTTAAATTGTTTAGCGAAATAGAATTGCCTCTTGCGCGCGTATTAGCTGATATGGAAATTTGCGGTGTAACTATTGATAAAGAAGAAATGGCTAAACAAAAAGTTGATTTAGAGGAAAGAATTAAATTTATTGAAGAAGAAATATATCGCTTAACCGGATATACTTTTAACGTTTCAAGCCCTAAACAACTAGCTGAAGTTTTATTTGAAAAACTTGAAATTCCTTATCCTAAAAAGACTAAAAAATCATATTCTACAAGTGCTGAAATTTTACAAAGTATTATTGATAAACATCCTGCAATTGAATATATTTTGTCCTATAGACAATTAACTAAACTTTATCAAACTTATATTGTAGGTTTAAATGATCAAATATTTAGTGATTCAAAAGTACACACAATTTATGAACAAGCTTTAACTGAAACAGGAAGATTATCATCGATAGAACCTAACTTACAAAATATTCCGACAAAAACTTTAGATGGTAAAAACATTCGTAAGATTTTTATTCCTAATGATAAAGATAATTTATTTTTATCATGTGATTACTCACAAGTTGAACTTCGAGTTTTAGCTTCGCTTGCAAATGTATCAAAGCTTATAGAAGCATTCAATAATGATGAAGATATTCATAAATCAACTGCTTCATTAATTTTTAATAAAGATATTAATAGTGTTACAGATTTAGAACGTAGACAAGCAAAAGCTGTAAACTTTGGTATTATATATGGTCAAAGTGCTTATGGTTTAGCTCAAGAAACAGGAATGTCTAATAAAGAAGCTAGTAACTTTATAGAAGAATATTATAAACATTATCCTGAAATTAAGGATTATATGAATAAAACTATTAGCGATTGTGAAACAAATTTATATGTAAAAACTATTTTAAATCGTCGTCGCTATATTCCTGATATTAATTCAAAGAACTTTATGTTAAGAGAATTTGCTAAAAGAACAGCTATGAATGCACCTATACAAGGAAGTGCGGCTGATATTATCAAGATAGCTATGATTAATATTGATAAGGAAATTAAAGAAAAAAATTTAAAGAGTAAAATGATTTTACAAATTCATGACGAATTAATTTTTGAAGTATATCCTGATGAATCCAATATTATACTAGAACTTGTTGAAAGAAATATGACAGAAGCTTATAAATTAAAAGTTAAACTTGTTATTTCTAAAGATTTTGGAAAAACATTATACGAGGTATAAATATGCCTGAATTACCAGAAGTTGAATGTGTTTGTAGATATTTAAAATCTAATTTATTAGGTAAAAAAATTAATAATACAATTATCAATTATCCAGAAATGATAATGTGTGATACATCATATTTTATTAGTAACACTAAAGGATCTACTATTCTTGATATTTATAGAAAAGGTAAGTTTATTATATTTGAGTTAGATAATCAAAAATATCTTTTGACGCACTTAAGAATGGAAGGTAAATTCTTTTATGAAGATGCTAATTCTATAACTAACCCTCATATTCATGTGATTTTTGATTTTAATGATAAATTTTTGTATTATCAAGATACAAGAAAGTTTGGAAGAATGTATTTAAAAAATGAAGAAGATTTATTAAATACAGAACCTCTTACAAATGTTGGGCCTGATCCTTTTTTAGTCGAAGAGATGAAATGTTATGAAGAAATTTATAACAAAATTAAAGTAAAAAGGAAAACAATAAAAGAAACATTGTTAGATCAAAGTATTGTTTCAGGACTTGGCAATATATATGTTGATGAAGTTTTATTTAGAGCATCTATTTCTCCTTTAAGAATTTCATCTAGTATAACTTTAGATGATATTATAGAGATTATAGGGATATCTTGTGATGTATTTAGCAAGAGTATTGCACTTGGTGGTACAACTATTAAATCATTTACAAGTTCTAAAAATCATATAGGACACTATCAAGATTATTTACTTATTCATACAAAACAAATTTGTCCTATTTGTAAAAACAAGATTAAGGTTATTAAAGTTGGCGGTAGAGGAACTTATTTTTGTGAGGTGTGTCAAAAATAATGAAATGTATTGTTGGTTTAACAGGCGGGATAGCTTGTGGGAAAAGTTATGTATCTTCATATTTGAAAAAATTAGGATATACTATTATTGATACAGACTCTATATCTCACTCATTATATAAAGACAAAAATTATCTTAGTATATTAGAAAATGAGTATAAAGAGTGTTTTAACAATCATATACTTGATAAAACTAAGTTAAAAGAAAAAGTTTTTTCAAATAAACTAGAACTTACAAAATTGAATAATATTACTCATCCATTAATATTAGAAATAACAAAGAAAGAAATTGATAAAAATGAAGGAGTTATTTTTATTGATGCGCCCCTATTGTTTGAAGCTAAATTTGATGTTCTTTGTGATATTATTGTTTGTGTTTATACATCAAAAGATATACAATTAAATAGATTACTTACACGTGATAATGTAAGTTTAGAATTAGCTAAAAAAATTATTGATAGTCAACTTGATTTAGAGATTAAAAAGAATAAATCTCAAATATTAATTAGATCATGTGATGATTTTAATGAGACTAATAAAAATATAGAAGAAGCTATAGAAAGGATTAAAGAATATGTCAAAAGTTTATGAAACAAGTGAAAATAGCACAAAGGAATTTTTAAAGACTAGATATTATAAGACTAGTGATTTTAAATTATTAGACAGAATTCCTGAAATATTAAAGTCTATGGGTTGTGAAATTCTTGGTATTAATAAAGATTATGCTGAAATTTCTGCATATACTGATAAATATGATATTACTGTTAAAGTAGTTAATACTGCTATTAATGAAACAAGTGTTGATGTATTTATTTCGAGTCGTTATTTTTTTGATTTCAATAAATCAAAAAAAGTTATTGATTTATTTTATTCAAATTTAAACAAAGAATTTGAATTCATAGGCCTTGCATTACATAGTGATAATAATGAAAAAAAGCGATAAGACAATATTAATAAAAAGTAGTGCACCTTTTAATCAAAATGACTTTGTTTTAACTACTCTTTTATATGGTCCACTTCTAGATAGTGACTCATTAAAACTATATTTTACTTTGATCTCTTTATCTTCTAAAGAAACTTTAAATTCAAGTTTTTCTGAAACTAATTTAATTGATGTATTAGGCTTAACTTATAATAAATATTTAACCTGTCGTTCTAAACTTGAAGCTTTTGATTTATTACTTACCTATCAAAATGATTCAAACTATTTATTAATGTTACATAAACCTGCATCTGCAAAACAATTTTTAAAAGACGGAATTTTAGGTATGTATTTAAATAATAAAATAGGTGAGGATAATTTAAGAAAAGTAATAAATGTTTTTAAAACTGAGCACATAGATTTATCTAAATATACAAATATTTCTAAATCTTTTGACGAAGTCTATAGCGATATTGATGTCAATAAACAAATTGATATTAAAGATGAGCTAGAAGTTGACATTGTTGCTAAAAATGTTAACAAAAAAGAATCAAACTTTGATTTTGATGAGTTTGCAAAGAATGTTAATTTATCTTTTATTCCTTTAAATAAGCTAGATGAATTCAAACAAAAAATTGTAAATGACGCTTATATGTATTCTCTAGATGTTTGCGATTTAATAGTTGCTTATAATAAAGCATGCTCGTACGGTTCTTTTAATCTTAATGTTTATAAAGAATATATTAAAAAAGTATATAATGAGACACATAATAAAAAGGTTTTAACAACGAAGAAAGTAAATAACGATGAACTTTATAATGACTTGGCTAATTTAAGTATAGATGATTTATTTTCTTATGTTGGTTTAGAAAGTAGTGCTAGTAATATAGCTAAAGTAAGTGAAATATATTCAACTATTGATTTAGATAGAAGCTCAATAAATTTAATTATCTTAGCTATTGCAAAAGAAAAAAAAGAATTACCTAGTGTTAATTATTTTGTAAGCATTTATAATACGTTGTCTGAAAAAAACATTTTAAGTTTTAATGATATAAAAGAGTATTTTTATAATCAGGGTTCAAAAAATAATAAACAAAAAAAGAAACCAACAACGAATTCTAATG
>CAVEPF010000061.1:35454-38667 GCA_963617645.1 Anaerotignum sp.
TAATGCTGATTGGGTTGATAAAAATATGGAAGATTTTTTAGGAGGTTTAACAAATGAATAGTAAAAATTTATTTGAATATTCATCTAAAGATGTTGATCTGTTTGTTGAGTCACTAAAAAAAGAACCACTTTTAAAAGGCTATGATATAACAAGAGCTAATGCAAATTTATATAAACAAATGCTTGAATCTTTAAAAAATTGCCAAAATTGTACATGTTTTAATAATTGCAAAAGTAGTATTAAGGGTTATAAAAAAATAGTTAGTAATAATTCTTTAAAAATGGTTATGTGTGATTATGCTAAAGTAGCAGAATCAAATGATCAAAATAAAAGTAGAATTAAAACATTATTTATAAGTGATGAGACACTAAACGCTAATTTTAGCGAGGTAAGCATTAGTAGTAATTCGAAAAGAAATGCACTTAATACATGTATTAATTTTGTAAGTAACATAGATAATAGTTTCACAGGAATATATTTATACGGTGAATTTGGTGTAGGTAAAACTTATTTATTATCTTGTGTTGCGAACGAACTTTCTTTAAAAGGTAAATCGGTTTTATTTGTATATTTTCCAGATTTAGTTAGATATATAAACGGATTAATGTATGATAATGTTAAACTTGAAAATATAATAAGTAGTCTAAAAGAATGTGATGTGTTAATTTTAGACGATTTAGGGGCAGAGTATTTAAATTCTTGGTTTAGAGATCAAATACTAGGACCAATTTTGAATTTTAGATATTTAGCAAAAAAAACAATTTGTGTTTCTTCTAATTTAAGTCCTCAAGATATGTTAAATCATTTTAGTGAAACTACTAATGATAACGATAAAATTAAGGGTGGAAGAATTACAAAAAGATTGTTTGAATTGGCTAAGAATGTGTGTAAGTTATAACGCTTACTAATAGTAAAATATTATAAACTTTGTTATAATATAAATATAGAGAGGTAAACAAAATGAAAATTGCAGTAATTGGCATTGGTGCTACAGGAAGTTATTATGCAGCTAAATTATCTAAAGATAATGATGTAATTGCATTTGAACATTATGAAAATAAAATTAGAGCTGTAAACACTAATGGTATTAATTTAATAGAAAATGATGTAACTACTAATTATAAAGTTCATGTTTATGATGATGGTGCATATAAAAAAGTACAAGATTTAGTAATTGTTTGTGTTAAAGCTACACAAACTGTAGAAGCTTTAAAAGCTAATTTAGATTTAATTGATGATCATACAATCATTTTAACATTACAAAATGGTTTAGGTAATATTAAAGATATTGCTAGATTTGTAGATGTTGCAAATATTGTTGTAGGTTCTTCACGTGTAAATTTAGTTAATGAAGATATTAACTCTGTACGTGTTACAGGTCAAGGAACTACTTATATTGGTAGTGCTGGAAATGACTTAAAAGATGTACAAATTATAAAAGTATTATTTGGTAAAGCTGGTTTTGAAGTTGAAAAGAGTGATGACATTAACACTCTTATTTGGAATAGAGCTATTATTCATGCTGTAATTTATCCACTTTGCTCAATTTTTAAGTGCAAGATTAAAGTAGTTTATGAAAATAACTATATTTATGAACTTGCTAAAGGAATTGCAGAAGAAGCTTGTAATGTAGCTAATGCAGATGGTGCCCATATTAAGTTTGATGAGTTATTAAATGAATTAAGAAATACTGCTTATAATGTTGGTAATTCATATCCTTCTATGTATTTCGATGTACAAAATTCTAGAATAACTGAAATCGAAAGATTAAATGGTGTTATCGTTAATCTTGGCTATAAGCACAAAGTTGATACATCATATAATTCATTTGCTTTAAATGCTATTAAAGGAATTGAAAAATTATATTAATTAATTTAATATTTAAAGATAAAAGATGGTGATTTTATCATCTTTTTTTGTTTTTTCTATTTTTAAGTTAAATCAAAATGTTACATAATATTAAATATTGTTAAAACACACTTTTAATGATAAAATATTTTAGTAAATTATGTGAGGTAATTATGGATTATTCAAGACATGAACAAAGAAAATTTGCTATGCAAATAATTTATACATATGATCAAAATAAACTAACTTTTGAAGATGCATGTGATCAAGTTTTTGCTAATTTCGCAGTATCTAGTGAAGCTATTAGTTTAGCAAGCGATACTATTAAAAATCTAGAAAAAATTGATTCTTTAATTGAGTCTAAATTAAAAAATTATCATTTAGATAGATTAAATGCTGTAGACAAAGCAATTTTACGCTTATGTGTAAGTGAACTTTTAAATAAAACTGCAAAAGCTGTAGCTATTAATGAAGCTTTAGAGTTAACTGAAGAATTTAGTGATAATGGCGATAAAAAGGCTGTTCATTTTAATAATGCTGTTCTAGATAATATTGCAAAAGAATTATAATATGGATCTTAAATGCTTAACAATAAGCGCCTTAAATAGATATATTAAATATAAATTTGAATATGATAAGAATTTAGAAAACATTTTAGTTAGTGCTGAAATTTCAAATTTTAAATGCCATTCATCTGGCACTTTTTACTTTAAACTTAAAGATGAATTGAGTGAAATGAAAGCTGTTATGTTTTCTCGTGTAGCTCAAAAACTTAACTTTTTACCTAAAGATGGTGATAAAGTTATCGTTGAGGGCTCAGTTAGAACGTTTGAAAAAACTGGTGAATATCAATTTTATGTTGAGAAGTTATCTTTAAGTGGAATTGGTGAATTATATTTAAAGTTTGAAAAACTTAAAAAAGAATTAGAAGAAAAAGGACTTTTTGATAATAAACACAAAAAACCTATCCCATCTTTCCCCGGTACAATTGGCGTTCTAACAAGTGATACAGGTGCTGCAATTCATGATATTATAACTACTATTAAAAGACGTTATCCAATTTGCAAAATAATATTGTACCCAACCCTTGTTCAAGGTGTTGGCGCAAAAGATAGTATTGTAAGTAATATCTTAAAGGCTAACAATGATAAATTGTGTGATGTATTAATAGTAGGTCGTGGAGGAGGTTCTCTTGAAGACTTATGGCCTTTTAACGAAGAGGAAGTAGCTTATGCAATTTATAACTCTAATATACCTATTATTAGTGCTGTAGGTCATGAAGTCGATTTCTCTATTTCAGATTTTGTAGCAGATCTTAGAGCCGCAACCCCTACAGCTGCAGCTGAACTTGTAACTCCTAATAT
>CAVEPF010000062.1:0-4534 GCA_963617645.1 Anaerotignum sp.
ATGTTAAGTTATCATCCACATACAAATAGTTTATATCATAATTAACATTAAAAATATTATTTTTAAATTCTATGTTTGGATAATTAACATATTTATCCGCATTCAACGATTTATCATTTGAATATAAAACATTTTCTTCGAGTGAAAAATCCCCTTTAATTACATATAAAGTATCAAAATCATCGTATGCATAACCAAATTTTGCTGCATTTTTGTTCATAACTATTTTAGTATAATAATTATCATTCTCATTTACAAAATCTATTCTATATAACATTACATCATTTTCATCATAAAGCTTTGTATTTAAATAAGAATAATTAAAAATATAGATTTTTTCATTATCATACATTTTTTCTAAATACATATAAGGAGATATTTGTGAAAATAAATTTGATATAATATACGTTAATGTTGTAAAAATTAATAGTATAAAAATAGAATATATAATTTTAAAAAGTTTTAAATCACTTATTTTCATATACTAATAGCTCTTTATAGTTTGTAATTTATATAATCCCATTGAATTTGTTCCAAATGTATCATCATTGTATACGAATGTAATTAAGTCATCAATGTAATAATATATATAGTAATTTGTTTTGGTTGTGCCATCGATTCTCCACCAATTCCACCACCACTCTTTTTCTTCATAAGATTCAGTAATTTTAGCTTCAAGAAAACAAGAAACTTTACTTACCCTAAAAGTCAATTTATCAGAGGGAATTTCAGTTAAATCATAAGCTCCATCAATAGTATAATTTTTTTGAATATTAACGCCATATCTTGTTGAAACACCTAATTCATACGACGTTGTTAGCTCAAAATTATTTCCAAATGATCCAATATCTTCAAATTTAAGAGCTTGCGATGCAATATCCTTAATACCGATATTTGTTTGAACTGATAAAGTATATTCATTTGTTGTTGAATATGTAAAATCTTTTTCAAATGTTAAATTTTTTAAGGTACCCACACCAAAGTTATCTGTAATCTTTTCAGTCTCTAAACATGTTAAGTTTATATCACCAAATTTAATTTTTTGTCTATGGCCAATTGTTCCATTATAAAATTTAGTACCTATAAACTCTTTTTCTTTAAGACTTGAAAAATCTTTATTTAAAAATTTCTCATATTTAAATATTTCACTTACATCTTTCACTTCAGTTGCACTAACTCTATTAGTTGTACTATTAGCAATAAAAAAAGTACCTAAAAAAAGTGTTGAAAATAATATTTTTTTCATAAATAAACCTCCTACGAACTTTCTTAGTATAACATGATTTAAAAAACAAGTCAACCAAATAATACAACTACATAACACATTAAAATATTAAAAAAATCACTAAATAATAGTGATTTTTAATCCTTTTAATTAATATTTCCTCGTCTTAATTCAGCAATATCTAAAATCAATTTACGAGTTTTTTCCCATCCAAGACAAGCATCAGTTATAGATTTACCATAAACTCCACCATCAACTTTTTGATTACCATCTTCTATGTAAGACTCAATCATCAAACCTTTTACAAGTTTAAAAATTTCAGGATTATGTCTTGTAGAATGTAAAACTTCTTTGGCAATTCTTATTTGTTCCATAAATTTTTTGCCACTATTTGAGTGATTACAATCAACAATAACAGCAGGATTCTTATATTCCTTTTCTTTATATAAATCACAAAGACGTTCTAAATCTTCGTAATGATAATTAGGGTGTGTTACCCCTGCTTTATCAACATAGCCACGAAGTACGACATGGGCTAAATCATTTCCTTTAGATTCAACTTCCCATCCACGATAAATAAATGTAGCTCCGTGTTGAGCAGCATTTACAGAATTCATTACGACACTTAAGTCTCCACTAGTAGGATTTTTCATTCCCACAGGAACATCAACACCACTAGATAATAATCTATGCTCTTGGTCTTCAACACTTCTAGCTCCGATAGCAATATATCCTAAAATATCTGATACATAAGCCCAGTTTTCAGGGTATAACATTTCATCAGCTGCTAAAAATCCTGTTTCTTCAACTACATGCATTTGAAGGTGTCTAATAGCTTTAATACCTTTTAGCATATCAGGTTCGCCTGTAGGATCAGGTTGATGTATCATTCCTTTATAACCAGCTCCTGTAGTACGTGGTTTACCTGTATATATACGAGGAATAATATAGATAACATCTTTTACTTCATCATATAAATCTTTTAAACGTTTACAATAGTCAATAACCGCGTCTTCTCTATCAGAAGAGCAAGGACCAATAATTAAGATAAGTTTATTGGATTTACCTGTGAATATATCACGTATTTCTTGATCTGCTAAAGCTTTAGTTTTTTTAACTTTTTCACTTGCAGGATATAATCTTCTAATTTCTTCTGGAGTTGGTAATTCTAATTTTGAAACTAAATTTTTTGAAAATTCATCTCTCATAATATACCTCTTTTATATTAATATAACACAATAATTACACTTATGTGTCTAAAACGCAATAAAAGTATGCCAAGGCATACTTTATTTGCTAAAAATTAAATTAATCATGTAAAATTAATGATTTACTTGTCATTGAGCTTGGTTTTTCAATTTCAAGTAATTCAAGTAATGTTGGAGTTACATCTGATAAAATACCTGATAGACGTAACTTATAATCAGTTGAAGTTAAAATAAGTGGTACAGGATTTGTAGTGTGTGCAGTATAAGGATTGCCTGCTTCATCGCACATCTTTTCAGCATTACCATGATCAGCAGTAATTAAAGCAACGCCACCAACTTTATTTAATTCATCAACAACACGGCCAACACATTCATCAACCACTTCAACGGCCTTAACAGCAGCTGGAATAATACCAGTATGTCCTACCATATCACAGTTTGCATAGTTTAAAATGATTGTATCATACTTTAAACTTTGAATAGCTTCAACAACTTTATCAGTTACTTCATAAGCTGACATTTCAGGTTGTAGATCGTAAGTAGCAACCTTAGGTGAGTTAACTAAGATTCTATCCGCACCTTCAATTTCTTTATCTACTCCGCCATCAAAGAAGAATGTTACATGAGCATATTTTTCAGTTTCAGCAATTCTTAATTGTTTAAGACCTGCTTCACTTACTAAATCACCATATAAATTAGTTAATTTAATTTGAGGGAATGCAACTAAACCTTTTACAGAATCAGCATATTTCATCATTGAAACGAACGTAAGATTATTAGGATGATTTTCTGTACATAATTTTACATCACTTGGATTTTTAACAAGTGTTGCACAAGCATCAGGATTTGAGAATGCAGTAGCAATCTCAATTGCTCTATCCGGTCTAAAGTTAGCAAATACAATTGAATCATTATCGCTAATTTGACCATCTTTATCAACAATGAATGGTACCATGAATTCATCAGTTACGCCGTTAGCATAAGAAGTCTCAATACCTTTTCTAGCACTTTCATAAACTTCGCCTTTAGCATGACACATAGCATCATATGCTAATTGAACTCTATTCCAGTTCTTATCTCTATCCATTCCATAATATCTACCGCCAACAGTAGAAATAGAAATAGTCTTTTCTTCTAAAATCTTATCTAAGAATTGATTAGCACTTGTAGGCGGAACGTCTCTACCATCAAGGAAGGCATGGTAATATACCTTATCAATTCCGTTTTCCTTAGCAACTCTTGCAATAGCTTTAATGTGATTAACATGAGAGTGAACTCCACCTTCACTAGCTAAACCAAAAATATGTAATTTTGAATTATTCTTCTTTACATTATTAATAGCTTCTAAAATAGCTTCATTATGATTAAATTCACCATCTTCAATAGACTTATTAATACGAGTTAGAGATTGATATACAATTCTACCAGCACCAAGATTCATATGTCCTACTTCAGAATTACCCATTTGGTTTTCAGGTAATCCAACCGCATTACCACTAGCATTGATAAAAGTATGAGGATAATGTGCCCAAAGTTTATCTATATTAGGTCTTTTAGCTAAACTTATAGCGTTAGAACTTGTAGGCGCATCAATACCAAATCCATCCATAATAATTAATACAACAGGTCTTTTTTTCATATTCTTTCTCCTTATTTAATACGATTAAATTTATTTAAATAATGTATAGCTAATCTAGTAGCTCTACCAAACCATTTCAAATCACTTGACATAGCTTCAGGGTATATATCTTCATTACCCCAAGTATGTGTACCAGCCCACATACCATGATTTTCTCTTTTTTTAATTAAAACATCTAATGCTTTATCTAGAATTTCTTGTTCAGATTCATTAAGTTCGAAATCTTCAAGTAAACTAAGAATTTCAAAATAATCCTTATTTAAATCCGAAGTTTCTAAAAATTGTTTTAAAAGTTTATTGAAATTATTTTGTAAAACTTCAAATTTATCATTAAATTCATTTTTCATTAGACATGCAATTAAAAAAATCTTATATTGATCTAATGTAAAATAATCATAGTTCTTAATATTTAAAATGAAATCCATTTTTTCATTCGCAAGAGCTAATGCTTTCTTATAATAC
>CAVEPF010000063.1:0-10298 GCA_963617645.1 Anaerotignum sp.
TAATGATACTTTATATAGTGAATTAGTTTTTAAATCTGTTCTTGAGAAAAGAAATTTGACAACAAAAATTGATTATTATTTAGTTAGACATGTTTTTGAAGATCTTAAATTATTTCATAAAGAAACAGGATACTATTATGATGCATATATTAATGTATCAAATAAATCTCTAAATCAAAAAAAGTTTTATGATTATTTAGTTAAATTGTCAGAGTTTTATAAAGTAGGTTTAAATTATTTATATATAAACACTGAAGATCCTTTTTTAAATGAATTTAAAGATATAACGAACATAGGCACTAAATCGATTGATTGTTTTTTAACAAATGATTTAACTTACTTAATGTTGGATTTTAAAAAATATAATATATATGATTTGAATAAAATCAAAGTCTTGTTTAAAGACAAAAAAATTATTCTATATAATGTAGATGATACAAATATAGAAAAAGCGAATCTTATTAGTTCGCTCATTTTAGTAAATAATTCTAAACTATTTACTTTAAATGATATTATTAATAAAACTGTTAACAAGGAGAAGAAATGAAAAAAATAATTGAAATAAAAGGATTAACTAAAGAATTTAACGGAAATATAGTTTTAAAAGGTATTGACCTTGATATATATGAAAATGAGTTTGTAACGTTACTAGGACCTTCTGGTTGTGGTAAAACAACATTACTTCGAATTCTAGGTGGATTTGAAGAAGCTACTAATGGTGTTGTATTATTTGATCAAAAAAACTTACTAGATATTCCACCATATAAAAGATTAACAAATACTGTGTTCCAACATTATGCCTTATTCCCTCACATGGATGTTTATGATAATGTTGCGTATGGTTTAAACTTAAAATATATGCCATCAAAATTTGATGATTTTATTAATAAATTTAAGAAAAAAGATGGCTATAAAACTCGTAAGGAAATATCTAAAGAAATAGAAGAAAAAGTTAAGAAAACACTTCGTTTAGTTGGCCTTGAAGGATACGAAAATAGAGATGTTACAAGTTTAAGTGGTGGACAAATGCAACGTGTTGCGATTGCTCGTGCGCTTGTAAATGAACCAAAAGTTTTATTACTAGATGAGTCTTTAGGCGCATTAGATTTAAAACTTAGACAACAAATGGAGTATGAACTTAAAGAAATTCAAAAAAAGTTAGGCATTACTTTCATTTTTGTTACTCATGACCAAGAAGAAGCTTTAACAATGTCTGATAAAGTTGTTGTTATGAATGATGGATTAATTCAACAAGTAGGAAGTCCTACTGATATATATAACGAACCATCTAATAGATTTGTAGCCCAATTCGTTGGTAAATCTAATATTATTTCAGGTATTATGAAAAACGATCTTTTATGCTCATTTGATAATAAAGATTTTGTTTGTGTAGATAAAGGTTTTAAAGAAAATGAAGAAGTAGATATTGTAATTAGACCTGAAGATATTGATATATGCAAGGAAAACGAAGGTTTCATTGAAGGAGTTATTGTAAATGAAATATTTAAGGGTGTGCACTATGAATACACTATCGAAACTAAAGATAGAACATTTTTAGCACAAACTATTGAATATCACACAGTTGGGGAAAAAGTATCACTTAAATTTGATCCTTTTGATATACATGTAATGGAAAAAATGGAGTGGTAATATGAAAACTAAGAACGCTTATTTTGCATATTTATTACCATATTTGTTAATATTATTTGTATTTATTTTATTACCAATGGCTTTTATTATTGTTTATTCGTTAATTGATAATACTGAATTTGTATATAGATTAACATTAGACAATTTTGCTAACTTTTTTGCGACTAAACTATATTTTAAAGCTATTTTGAAAAGTTTAAAATTAGCATTTATAGCTACAGTTTTTTGTATAATTATTTGTTATCCAGTAGCATATTATATTGCACGTAGAAAGCCTGCTACTAGAAAAGCTTTATTATTACTTTCAACAAGTCCTATGTGGATTAATATGTTACTACGTACACTTGCAATTAAACAATTACTAGATGGACCACTTTTAAAATTAGTCAGGTTATTTAATCCTGATATAAATGTAATTATTGGTAATGATTTTTCAGTTATTTTAGGTATGGTATATAATTACATACCTTATATGATATTACCTATTTTTACTAGTTTATCTAAGATAGATAATAAACTTTTAGAAGCTTCAACTGATTTAGGTGCTAAATCTAGAGAAACATTTTTACATATTACGCTTCCTTTGTCCCTACCAGGTGTTATATCTGGTATAACTATGGTATTTTTATCATGTACAACAACTATAACAATATCAAAATATCTTGGAGAAGGAAGATACTTCTTAATAGGTAATGTTATAGAAAATGAGTTTATTACAAATTCTCGTTGGGGATTTGGTAGTGCAATAAGTTTAATCTTGTTAGTTATAATGTTACTAATAATGTTAATATTTGATAAACTTCAAAAGAAATGGGAGGTAGAATAATGAAAAGTACTAAGTCTAATTTATTTTCTCGTATTATGATGATTATTTTCATGGTACTTTATTATGTTCCTCTAATTTCTATTATAGTATTCTCATTTAATGAAGCTAAAAGTGTAACATATTTTACTAACTTTACTTTCGCTTGGTATAAAGACTTGTTTACAAATACAAGATTACTTAAAATTATTTTAGATACATTTTTAATTGCTGTATCAGCAACATTTATATCAACAATTATAGGTACAATAGCTTCTATATTTTTAGCAAAAATGAATAAAAAATTCCGTAATACAGTACTTAAAATTAATAATTTTCCAATTATTAATCCTGATATTGTTACAGGTATAGGTCTTTTACTTTTATTTGTTTCTTTATCTATAGAACGTGGGTATATTACAATGCTTATAGCGCATGTTGCATTCTGCACACCTTATATAGTTATAAATGTTTATCCTAAGGTTAAACAATTAGATCCAAATATTTTAGAAGCAGCTCTTGATTTAGGTGCTAAACCTATGAAAGCTTTAAGAACTGCTGTATTACCACAAATCAAAGGTGCTATTATAAGTGCTGCGGCTATTTCATTTACAATGTCTTTTGATGACTTTGTTATTTCATATTTTACAGGTGGTTCAAAATTAAATATATCAACATATTTATATACTGAAGCTAAAAAAATAAATCCTACAATAAATGCTTTATCAACAATTATAATTTTAATTATTGTAATTAAGATAGTTATTGATTTAATTGTAGATAATAAGAAGGAGAAAGCACATGAAAAGAAAAATCTTTAATTTATTACCACTCTCTCTTATAACTTTGTCTCCGTTTTTCGTTTCTTGTACAACAACTAGTAGTGATCTATCTATTTTTAACGTTGGTGAATATATTGATGAATCATTAGTTCAAGAATTTGAAAAGAAATATAATTGCACAGTAAATTATTCAACATTTGAATCTAATGAAGCAGCTATAACTAAAATGAAAACTGAACAATTTGATATAGTTGTTCCCTCTGATTATGCACTTGAACAAATGATTGTTGACGATATGATTGAAGAAATTGATTGGTCAAGATTTGAAGTTTGCTCGAGAGATATTATGACACCTGCCTTACTTGATATTTTAAATAATTTAAAAAATAGTGAAAATGGTTATGATTTATTAAAATATGGTGTTCCTTATTTCTTTGGTCGTGTTGGTATTTTATATGATGAAAATAAAGTTGATTATGCGGATTTAGAAGAATATGGATGGGACGTTTTTGGCCTTGAAAAATATGAAGGCTTAACTACTTATTATGATTCTAGTAGAGACGGCTTTATGGTGGCTGAAAAATGTTTAGGTTATTCAATGAATACAACAAACGAAGATGAACTTCGTGGCGCATTTAATTGGATATTAAACGTAAAAGAAAAAACTAATCCAGCATTTAAAACAGATGAATTATTATCTGAAATGCCTTCTGGAAAATATGCACTTGGTTTAATGTATTCAGGGGATGCAATTTATTGCATGGATATTGAAGATGATGATGTATCTCTAAATTTCTATGTACCTGACACAGGTACTAACGTATTTGTAGATTCGTTAGTTATTCAAAAAGGTGCTAAAAATAAAGATTTAGCTTATAAGTTTATTGATTTTATGTATGAATACGATAATGCTTACACTAATAGTGTTTATACAGCTTATTCATCTCCTGTAAATGATGTTTATAATGATATTGTTGATGTTGACGGGGATTATTATTTAGAAGATGAAGACGGAAATAACATTTATAAAGATTTATATCAAATAAGTGTAAGCAGTAAAGACGAAATATTTAGATATAACGAAAATTTAAAGCTCAAATTAAATGATTATTGGGTACGCTTGAAATTATCTTAAGATTTATTATTCAACAAAAAAATTAAAGTTGTAAAATATAAATTATTTAATTTTTTATTTAAAAGTTGTATAATAATAGTGGAAAGATGAGGTATTTATATATGTCATACGTTATTACAATTGGAAGACAATACGGATCTGGAGGAAGATTCATCGCTCAAGAATTAGCTAAAGAATTAAATATTCCTTTTTACGATAATGAGCTTTTAGCTAAGGCAGCTATTGATAGTGGTCTTGATAAGGACATCGTTAAATCATACGATGAGAAAAAGGATGGTACATTTACTGGTTTCATTCCTTCTTTATATGGTTATGATATGACAATGGGCCAAAAAGTATTCTTAGCTCAATTTGATGCAATTAAGAAGATTGCAGACGAAGGATCATGTATTATTGTTGGTAGATGTGCTGACTATGTTTTACGTGATAGAAAGAATGTTATTAATGTATTCATTACTGCAAGTGAAGAAGACTGCGTTGCTAGATGCGTAAAATATTATGGTCTAGACGAGAAAAAGGCTCGTGATGTAATCAAGAAAACAGATAAGAAGAGAGCTAATTATTACAATTTCTACACTGATAAGAAGTGGGGAAAAGTTGATAATTATGATTTAACAATTAACTCTGGTATTGGTATTGCAGAAACTTGCGCCGTTATTAAAACTTACGTTGAGAAGAAGTTAGGTACAACTTTATAGTAAATTAAGATCTAGAGTAATCTAGGTCTTTTTTAAATAGAAAGGAAAATATTATGAACGAAGTATTAAATACTATTATGACTCGTAGAAGTATTAGAAAATATAAGAGCGAACAAATTAAAGATGAAGATTTAAATCAAATATTAGAAGCTGCTAAATATTCAGCTTCAGGACATGGATATCAATCTACTTTAATGGTTGTTGTACAAAATAAGGATGTATTAAAAAAACTATCGGAAATGAATGCTCATATAATGGGCAAAGAGGGTATTGATCCATTTTACGGTGCGCCTACTGTTGTAATTGTTTTTGCTGATAAAAATCGTCCTACACACGAAGCCGACGGAGCCCTTGTTTTGGGTAATTTAATGATTGCGGCTAAATCTTTAAATATTGGTTCTTGTTGGATTAATAGAGCTAAAGAAGAATTTGAATCTGAATTGGGCAAAGAGTTAATGAAAGAATGGAACATAAGTGAAGATTATGTTGGCATAGGTCATTTAACTTTAGGCTATGCTGAAGTTGAACCTAAGGCCTCGCCTCGTAAAGAAGATTTTGTGCGTTTCATTAGATAAGTATTAGTAGCGAAGATAATTCGCTACTTTTTTCTTTTAGATATTGATAAAATATAATATAATTTAATAAATAGTGTAGGAGAATATATGGAAAAAGGGAATATAGTATTTTTTAAAGACAATTTTTATGTTATCAATTTAATAGACGGAAACAGTATTGCTCTGCTAAAAGATGATATTTTGATCACAATAGATAAAAGTGAATTAAACGAAAATGATTTTATAGAAATACCTTCGTATTATATTGATGATATTTATAATGAGAAAAACTTAAAAACTTATACAACAACTATTATTTCAAGAGGTAAAACTTATTATAGAAATGGTAGAGTTGGAAAATTCTTTGTTTATAAGGGTGTTTTATTTGCGGAAGTTTATGGCTCGGATATTTATGAAGTAGAAATATCTTTTAATTCATTTGATTCGTGCTCATGCCCTATGGGTATGTTTTGTAAACATAGTGTTGCTGTAATATTAACTTTGAAAGATATATTCTCAAACTTACAAGAAAATTACTTGAAATTTAATAGAGAGAATTTTATAGATAATTCAAATATAATTGATAATTCTTTAATTACGGGAGAAACTTTGATAGATAATAATTATTTTGATGTTGACAAATTTTTTAAGTACAATATTTCTGACTTCATCGGGCCTTTTCTTGCTAAAAAAGCTAAGGTATATGATAAGGAACTATCAAGTTTATCTATTGATGAAAAAAAGTTATTTTTAGATGAATTAGAAACTAGACTAAAAAACATATATGATAGTGGTGCTAAATCTTATCTTTATCATTTCGTATTTGATAAATCTTTACATGATTTTGTGCAAATTATATATGCAAATTCAAAATATGCATTAATACAACAACAAATTGGAAATGCTATTCATACAAAATCAATATTAAATAATAGACTACCTCATTATGAAGAGGAAAAAGCCAATTATTTATTCTATTTGTATATTAATAATAAATACATAGATTTACTAGAGTATTATTCTAAAGAAATCCTAGGAAAAGTCAAATATACTTTTTATTTAGAAGAAACTTTGAAATACCTAGATTTTGAAACAATAAACGAAGTATTTCCTCTATTAAATTTTAGAAAAGAAGCAAAGCCACAAGATTTTAAAGTATTTATAAATTATCTAAATGAAGAAAATCATGAGATATTAATGAAGGCAAAACCTCAATTAATTTTAGAAGATTCTAAATATGCCTCAAATTTAACTAGTGATGTTGCATACGATATGATTAATGATTTCACAGACGAAGAAATTCTTGATTTCATTGTAAAATATAAAGAATTATTTATCGCAGAACCCCAAAAACTTAAAAACGTTATATTAAATATATACATGAATTTAAATATAGGTCAAAGAGAAGAGTTAGTAGACATTGCAAGGTTGATGCCAAATTCTAAATATTTTGTTGAATATGTATCAAAATATTCTTACTATGATTATAAAGAACATAATCTTATATATGAAGAAGACCTTGAGGCCATAGATTTTAATAAATTATCAAAAGAAATAAATGCAGAAGAGTTGTTTACATATTTTAATTTAGAATATAGAGTATGCGAAGATAGGGTGACTGAGACTCCGCAAATACAAGTAAGAATTTGTTGTAATGAAAGAGAAGTAGCAATTTGCTCGTTTGTTGATAAAGAATTACGTGCATCTTGTGTTTCTCAATTGTCTAAATATCCGATATGTGAATTTATATATTTATTTATTTTAGAGAATAATAAAGAAGATATAGATGCAGAGTATAACGAAGTCATCGAAGAGATAAAACAAAGACATTATGAAGAAAATTTACGAGCTATGGAGAACTCATTGGCTCAGTTTAGTCAAGATGTATATTCTTCTATAGGTGCTACAGGGGAAACAAAAGTAACTTTTGTTGTAGAACTAGAAGATAAATATGAGGGATTAAAACTAAAATTAAGAATTGGTAAGATAGACGCAAAACAATTTTATAAAGTTAAATCACTAGAAAAATTGGTTACAGCTTTTTATAAAAAAGAAACAATTGTATACGGAAAGAATCTAACTTTTAAACATGATGTAACAAATGTGTATGCCCCATATGATACACTTGTTAAATATTTGATGCAAATATATCATTTTAGTGTATATACAGTTGAAGGTATAAATTTAAATCAAACTAATTGGGCTAAGATTTTTGAAATACTTGAAAATATGCATATTTTATATAACGAAAAAGAAACTTCAATTAATCCTAATTTACTTGAAGTAAAATATAGTGTTGATGATAAACTAGTGGTTCATACAAGTACTAAAAATTCTAGTAAAGTATTCGATTTTATTGATGCAAAATATGCTTATTTTGAAGAAAAAAATGAATTTCAAAAATTAGATATAAGTGTTAAAGATGAACCATTATTTAAGTTTTTTAGACAATTTGAGGGCTCTTCTATTGAACCAATAAAAGAAAAATTTAGAGATATTATTTACTCTATGTATCCTCAAAAAATTGAAATCGATGAAAATAAAAAAGAAGATTTTAAAATTAATGATATCTTAATAGATGCATACTTTGATTATCAAAATGGGCTTGTTAGTGTAAACTCTAAGTATAGTAAAGATGATGTAGAAATTAAAGAGTCTGATTTAATTCAAAGTTGTGATATTTCTAAAGTTAATACTTATAAAAATTACTTATCTACACTTGGCTTTACCGATTCTAAAATTTGTGATGAGACAAATATTTTAAATTTCTTTGAACTTGATTTTTCATATCTAAAAAGTTTAGCAAATGTTTATTTATCTGATTCAATTAGTAATAAGTATGTTAAATCGCTCGATAAACAAGTTGTTATTATTGAGAAAAACAAGAGTATATTTGAAGCATTCTTAGAGCCTAGTGTTTATTCTAGCGAAGAATTAACTAAGATATTAAAAGCTATAAAAAAGAAGAAAAAGTTTATATTACTTCGTGAGGACCAAATAATTAAATTAGATGATAATGCAAGTGAATTTTATCAAACTTTAGAAGATTTAAATATTGATATAGATAAACCGTTAGAATCGGTTAATATTCCAATATATCAAGCGCTAAAAGCTTATGCTCACGAGAAAAATTGTCAGATTGATGATTATTTAAGTGATATGGTTAACGAAATTAAAAATTATAAGGATTTTGAAGTTTCAATTCCTAATGTTAATGCTGAACTTAGAAATTATCAAATTGAAGGATTTAAGTGGCTATCTATCCTTAAGAAATACCATATTGGTGGTATTTTAGCAGATGATATGGGTCTTGGAAAAACATTACAAATCATTACTTTAATTTCTTCGGATACCTCAGAAAAGCCTTCCCTTATCGTATGTCCTAAGAGCTTAGTATTTAACTGGATTAATGAATTTGAAAAGTTTGCGCCAGAAGTTAGTGTTACTGAAATTTATGGAAATGCTCTAGAAAGAAAAAATGTTGAAGAAAACATTGATAACGACAAACGTCATGTATATATTATCTCATACGATTCTTTAGGAAGAGATATTAATACTTTATCTAAATTAGAGTATGCATTCGTTATTCTTGACGAAGCTCAAACTATTAAAAATGTGTATGCTAAAAAGAGTGAAAACGTTAAATTGCTTAAAGCAGAATACAGATATGCACTTACAGGTACACCAATTGAAAATACTGTAATTGATTTATGGAGCTTATTTGACTTTTTAATGCCACAATATTTTGAAGAGTTATCAGTGTTTAAATCAAGATATTTGCACGATGAAAAATACACACAAATAATAGCTAAAAAAGTTGCACCATTTATTCTTAGAAGAACTAAAAAAGATGTTTTAAAGGATTTACCAGCAAAATATGAAAGAATTATTACATGCGAAATGAATGAAGAACAACAAAAATATTATGATGCACATGTACTAGAGGCAAAGAATTTAATGAAGGCAGGATCAACAACTTTTGATATATTCCCATATTTAATGCGTCTAAGACAAATTTGTATTGATCCAGGGTTATTTATTTCTGATACTAAAGAAACAGGTGCAAAACTTGTTGAATTATATTCTATTATTAATGATTACAAGAATGAACACAAAATGCTTATTTTCTCACAATTTGTAAGTGCATTAAATAAAGTAGAAACATATTTAAAAGAAAATGATATCCCTTATTACATGATTACGGGGGACACTGATGCTAAAGTTCGTTTAGAGATTTGTAACAAGTTCAATAATGATAAAACCCCTATTTTCTTAGTATCACTTAAAGCAGGTGGAACAGGCTTAAATTTAATAGGTGCTGATACTGTAATTCACATTGATCCATGGTGGAATAGTAGTGCTGAAAATCAAGCAACTGATAGAGCTCATAGAATTGGTCAAACTAAAAATGTTGAAGTTATTAAATTGATTACAGCAAATTCTATTGAGCAAAGAGTCATTGAACTTCAAAATTATAAGAAGGATATTATAGATAAATTAATTGCTTCAAATGATAATAGATTGACTCACGTTACATTAGAAGATTTAGCATTCATTTTGAAAAAGTAAAATATTAATAGATTTAATATAAAATATATTAATTTCATGCAAAGCCTATTACTATTGATAAAAATGCAATAATTTTGTATAATTTATATATCAATATAATTTAAGGAG
>CAVEPF010000064.1:0-464 GCA_963617645.1 Anaerotignum sp.
TCATTTAACTTGGGCTACAGATAAACTAAAAAATCTATCTGAAGTTGATTCATTGTCTGGTTTATCTAACAGATATTATGGTGAAAAGACTATAAAAGAGATTATTAAATCAGGTCAAAGCGGATTATTTATCATATTAGATATTAATAAATTCAAATTAATTAATGATACGTACGGACATTTTATAGGCGATGAAGCAATCATTAAAACTGCACAAGCTTTAAAAAATTCTGCTAGAAATGATGATATTGTATTACGTTTAGGTGGTGATGAATTTGCAATTTTCTATAAAACTGATAATACTGATCATATGTTTTTCTCTAACAAAATTATTAATGAAATTGATAAAATTAGATTATCATGTGACAATGACTACCGTTTAAGTGTAGCTATTGGTTATTGTTTTGTTGAAAAGAATTCAAATAAATCATTTGATGAGGTTTATAAATTGGCTGATACTAAAC
>CAVEPF010000064.1:474-2888 GCA_963617645.1 Anaerotignum sp.
ACATGGTGGAAATTATATGGAACTTTAAAGAGAACTAAAACGTAAAAGTTTTAGTCCTTTTTTATTAATGTTAAAATGTAATTAAATATTATTAAAAAAATTAAAAATCATATTGACCTAGAGTTATCTTTAGGTTTTATAATTAAAATATAAATAAAGGAGATATTTATTATGTTAGGTAATTTTACTTATTCTAATCCTACTAAGTTATATTTTGGCTCTGATTCACTTAATTATTTAGAAGCTGAATTAAATAATTACGGTAAAAATGTAATGTTAGTATATGGTTCTGGTTCTATTAAGAAAAATGGTATTTTTGATTCTGTAATGGAAATTCTAAACAAGTGTAACAAGAATGTGTGTTTTGACTCAGGTGTTATGCCAAATCCTACAGTTGATAAATTATATGAAGGAATAGCTATTGCAAGAAAGAACAATGTTGATTTTATTTTAGCAGTTGGTGGCGGATCAGTTGTTGATTACTCAAAAGCTTTATCTGTTTCAATACATTCTAAAGAAGATCCATGGGAAAAATATTATTTAAAAATGGAAGATGTTAATAACGAAATAGTACCTGTTGGTGTTATTCTTACAATGGTGGGAACTGGTAGTGAGATGAATGGCGGTGCTGTTATTACAGACCCTAAATCAGGCTTAAAAATTGGACATGTATTTAATGATAATGTTTTCCCTAAATTCTCTATTTTAAACCCTGTTTATACTTATACTGTTCCAAAATATCAAATGGTTGCTGGTATTTATGATATTTTTAATCATATTACTGAACAATATTTTTCAGGAACTGATGACTCAACTTCTGACTACATCATGGAAGGACTTATGAGAGAAATCATTCATGATTCAAGAATTGCTGTAAAAAATCCTCTAGATTATGGTGCTAGAAGTAACATTATGTGGACTGCAACTTGGGCATTAAATACTTTAGTTGGTAAAGGTAAAGAACAAGACTGGATGGTTCATATGATTGGTCAATCTATTGGAGGAGTTACAAATGCAACTCACGGAATGACTCTATCTAGTATTTCTATTCCTTATTATTCTTACATTATGCCTTACGGATTAAAACAATTTGTCAAATTTGCTAGAAACGTATGGGATGTAAGAGACGAATTAGATGATATTAGTACCGCTAAAAAAGGTTTAGAATTAATGAAGGAATGGATGGAAGAGATAGGCCTTGTAATGCATATAAGTGAACTTGGTGTTAAAGAGAATATGTTTGATCAAATTATAAGTGGTACATTTATTTCAGATACGGGCTATAAAAAATTAGACAAAGAAGAAATTTTAGAAATACTTAAAGAAAGTATGTAAATTCAATTTTAAGCTATCTCAAATAATTTGAGGTGGCTTTTAATTTAACAAATTTTATTTAATATTAAATATTTTGTTTTACTTTTCTATGTGTTAGAATAATACTAGAGGTAATTATATGGCTGTAAGTGAAGAATTATTAAATTATATAGATAATTACATTGAAAAACATTATGTAGAAGAAAAACCAAAAAAACCTAGAAGAAGACGCTACATGGAAGATTGTTGTCTTGGATACATTGACGGTTCAACATTAGGTTCTATTGATGAATGTGATGGGGCTCTTATAATGGATGGTGCATTACATCCATTTGATGATGAAGATAACGAAGAAGACTATCCATGGCAAGTATATTTATTTAAAAAAATTGATGAAAAACATTTAAAAGATCCTGAAGTTTATAAAAGTGTAAAAATATCTAAACAAACATTCTCTAAAATTAGAAGTGATATATATTATCATCCTGATCGTGACACTGCAATTTTACTTTGTATAGCTCTAAAATTAAATTTGAGAGAAACGAATGAATTATTAAATAAAGCAGGTTATTGTTTATCAAATTCCATAAAACGTGATGTGTGTATTCGTGGCTTAATAGTTAAAAGAGAATACAATATTGATGATATTGAAGAAGTTTTATATCATAATAATTTTAAAACTCTATGTAGAGCATAACAACGGCAAGTTTTTACTTGCTGTTTTATTTTGCCATAAATTGAGACTAAAAAGTCACTTTAAAAGTGACTTTTATTCAATATTGTAAGATATACTATAATTGTAATATTTAACAAAACTATATTTGAATTTATCAAAGAAAATTCACAAATTAAAATTAATCTTTAACATTTGTTAGATTAATAACTAGAATTGAAATATAATATATTTAATTAGGAGAGCTTATATGATAAAAGAGATAAATTTTAATGATATAAAAGAATTTAAAAATATAAAATTTTGTCCTGTTTTTTTTGTTTTCGGAAAGGAGGCCTTTTCTGTTGCAACTAAAAAGAGCCAAGTTTCAAATTCATGGAATTTATTTTATAAGATTTTTCTAAATAGATTTAATGAAACATATAAC
>CAVEPF010000065.1:0-9610 GCA_963617645.1 Anaerotignum sp.
TGATTACACTGATATTAGCAAAATATATTTATATCATTCTATTATATATAATTGTTTGATTTCTTTAATATCAATTATATTCTATAATTTTATCTATTTTATATATGAAGATATTCAAAAATATAAAATGATTTATAATCCGATGCTTCAAGATAAATATAAGTTTATAGTATATATAATTATCCTGATAAATTATATATTACACTTGTTAATATCAACTAGTAAAATTTTAAAATTCTTACGTAAAAAGCCTATAAATTTAATTCATAATAACGTGTAAACTATGTTCCCCAAGTAATTTTACTTGGGTTTTATGTTTTTTATGAATTCTAATTAATATTGTATTTGATTCATTATTTCTAAAAACTTTTACTATTTTAGTCTTAATATTAAAGTGATATAATAAATAATATTAAACGAGGATTTCTATGAAAAAAATAATTGCGGTAAAAGAATTAGCACAATTTTTATATTCATCAGGGGATTTAACAAGAGAATTCTTTTCAAATAAAAATGATAACGATGGAAAAAAAGCTCATTCATATCTCCAAAATAAGTATAACGATGATTCTAAAAAAGAATATTATATTAAACATGAATTTAAATATAAAGATGACGATTTTGTTATACATGGATTTATTGACGGAGTGTTAAACGAAGACGGAGAAATTATATTAGAAGAGATTAAATCTACACAAACAAAGTTAAAAACAATAGATTTAGATTATCACAAGGAGTATTTAGCGCAATTAATGTTATATGCATATTTGTATACTAACATTAATATGTTAGACAACATAAATTTACGTCTAACATACATTCATGTGCCTGATTATGAAACAAGAAGTTTTAATTTAGAGAAAACATTCTCTGAACTAGAAACATTCTTTTATGATACAATAGAACGCTATTTAGAGTGGCTTAAGCTAGTTGATGAAACTAATGATAACACTCTAGAAACATTAAAAAATATCAAATTTCCTTTTGAAGAAAAAAGAGAAGGACAATTTGAACTTATGAAAGCTACGTATTATACGCTAACTCATGATGATATATTATATGCTATAGCTCCTACAGGAATAGGAAAGACTATGGCAACAATGTTTTCTGCATTAAAAACAATTACTAAAAAAAATGAAAAACTATTTTATTTAACCGCAAAATCAATGGGAAAATCTGTTGTAAGAGAGTCTATTAATTTATTACTTGAAAAAGGTTTAAAATTAAAAGCTATAATTTTAACGAGTAAAGCTACGTCCTGTCTTGCATGTGAAAAGGTTTGTAAACCAGATAAATGTAAATATGCTAAAGGTTATTTTGATAGACTTAGAAATGCAGTAGAGGATATTTACAAGCATGAGAATTTATTAAGTGAAGATAAAATAAAAGAATATGCTATAAAGTATAACATTTGTCCTTTTGAATTCTCTTTAGATTTATCAGAATTTTGTGATTTAATAGTTTGTGATTATAATTATGTATTTGATCCTAAAGCCCATTTAATCCGCTATTTTGAAGATGATGCATACAAAGTTAAAATCTTATGTGATGAGGCACATAATTTAGTTGATAGATCACGCGAAATGTATTCTGCAGAACTTGCTCATACAGCTGTTATAGAGCTATGTGAAAGGCTTATGATGTATGACAAGACCTTGTTTCAAAAGAAGAATAGTTTAAACAGAATACTTAAAGAATATGATGATATAATGAGTGAAAATTTATTCTATTATTCTTATTATTTAGACGATGCATTAATTAACATATTAAAACAAATTGAAAATATAAGTTTTAACATATTAACTGATAATCAAGAATTCGAGGAGCGAGATGAAGCTTTAATCAATTATTTTGCTTTAAAAGATTTACTAGATACATGTGAATATTTTAATCAAAATCATATGTTTATGATAAAAAAGATTGATAAAGTTTATTATATTGAAATTAGATGTTTTGATGCAAGCGAGTTTGTGCTTGATACAATTAAAACTTCTAAACTTGGTATCGTCTTTTTTAGTGCTACAATGTATCCTATAAATTATTATATGGATCTTTTAACAAAAGGAAATGGTAAATATTTAACGCTTGAATCTCCTTTTGATCCTAAGAGATTAAAACTTATTGTAAATGATAGTATATCTACAAAATATAAGGATAGAGAAAATACATTAATAGAGATTATAGATACAATTAAAACTCTTGTTAATTCTAAAAGAGGTAATTATATAGCATTCTTCCCTAGTTATAAATATATTGAACTTGTATATGACAAACTAAAAGATTTAGACACTACTATTATTGTTCAAAATAGATTAATGAATGAGATAGATCGCAAAAATGTATTAGAGATGTTTAAAGACACTTATAATCCTCATTTAGGTTTATTTGTTCTAGGTGGTTCTTTTAGTGAAGGAGTAGATTTTCAAGGAGATTTATTAAACGGAGTAGTAATAGTTGGTGTAGCACTTCCTATGGTTTGTATTGAAAACAATTTATTACAAGAATTCTTTGAAAAGAAGTATGATAAAGGTTTCGATTATGCGTATACCTACCCAGGATTTAATCGTGTAATTCAAGCCGCTGGTAGAGTAATAAGAACATTTAGTGATTATGGTGTTGTTATTTTAATTGATAAAAGATATAAGTATAGAACTTACACTTCATTAATGCCTAAATCTTGGAGTTTAAGAGAGAGTATTACAGAGAGACTAGAACTTAAAGAATCATTAGCTGATTTCTGGAGTGAATATGAAAACGATTAATGAATTATATATAGAATATACTAATACTAAAAGTGACAAAGCATTAGAAAATATATTAAAAAGTAATGATTTAGATAAAATTATTAATACGCAAATAAAGAAGCTTAAATTATATAATATTAGTGATGAGGATTTATATCAAAATGCATTAATTGCTTGTGAAAAATTAATTAAAAAATACGATTTAAATTATAATGTTCCTCTAGATAGTTACTTACATCAAAATTTGAAATATTATTTATTAGATATATCAAATCAAAACGATAATATGAAGCTTGGAAAGGGTACAAGACAAAAAATAAAATTAGCAAAAAAGTTATTAGAGGATTACCCTTTAGAAGAAGCTAAACAAAAGTTTAAAGAGATGACTGGTGTAAAAAAAGATAAAACAATTAATAAATATTTTGCGTCCTATTTTGATTTAAATACTTGTGACGAAGATAATACGTATGAAGTTTCATATAACTATTCCGATAGTGAACTTATTAATCTCTTAAAAACTGAAGTTAAGTTAACTGATAAAAGAATAGAATATATTAAATTGTTGTTTGGGCTTGGTGTAAAGAAAACAAAAGAAGTTGAAATAGCTAGGATGTATAATTGTTCTAAAGCTAATATTTCCAAAGAAATTAAGAAGGCTTTAGAACAAATTAAAAATTATGAAGAAATAGTTGATGAATTAAAATTAAGGATAAAATAAAACTGCAAATTCTTTCGAATTTACAGCTATTTACTAGTTATTGATTTTGTTTAATACTTCTTCAAGTTTTATTGAATCAGAGTGATCAACATTTATAATTTTAAAGTCATCACTATCTTTATATCTAGGAACGATATGTACATGCATATGCATTACAGTTTGACCGGCTGATTCGTATGAATTGTTAACAATATTTATACCATCAGCACCAAGCTTATTTTTAAGTTTATTTGCTAGGTTTCTTGTTACACTAAATACTTTTGAAGTGGTTTCGTCATCTAAATCTAGAAATGTTTCAACATGTTTCTTTGGCATAACTAAAGTATGACCATATGTAGCTTGAGACAAATCTAATATTGCAAGTACATCATTATCCTCGTATACAACACTTGAAGGAATTTCCTTATTTATAATTTTACAGAATACACACATAATTATTTACCTCTCTATTAATATAACACAAAAACACAAAAATATAATAATTATGATATAATAAAATCGGAGATTTTATGGAAAAATTAGAAAAAATTAAAGTATTTAGAGACCCTATATATGGTTTTATTAAAGTTGAATATAAATTAATTCTTGAATTGATTGATACACTTGAATTTCAACGTTTAAGAAGAATTCATCAATTATCCGGTGTGCTTGAAGTATTCCCTACTGCTGAGCACTCTCGTTTTACGCATTCACTAGGTACATATGAGTGTGCTAGAAGAGTTCTAGAAGAGGTTCGTGGTGCAGACTCTATCTCAGAGTATCAACAAATTTTGTTTTTAGTTACAAGCCTATTACACGATATAGGACACGGTCCTTATAGTCATGCGTTTGAAACAATTACTACATTAAGACACGAAGAACTAGGCGCCTTAATTATTGAAAGCGATAAGTTAAATATTAGTCATATATTAAAAAAATATAATGTTCATCCAACGGACGTGACAAACATATTGTTACATAAAGGAAAGTACCCTTTAATTGAAACCCTAACTAGTTCACAAGTAGATGTAGATAGACTTGATTATTTAGTACGTGATGCATATTTTACGGGCGCAACCTACGGCAATATTGATAGAGATAGAATCTTAAGATCAATGATAATAAAAGATAATACTTTATATTTTAAACCTAGTTCAGTTAACTCTCTTGAGTCATACATTATGGCAAGATATCACATGTACTGGCAAGTTTATTATCATAAGTCAGCTAAAGGGTATGATTTACTTCTTGAAACACTTTATCAAAGAATATATGACTTATATAAAGAAGGAAAATTAAAGAAAGAAGAATTTCCTGATTTCTTATCTTTTTTAGATGACAATAGTGATGTTTTAAGTTATATTGTTTTAGATGATGGTTATATCTCATCAATGGTAAAAAAATTAATAAGAAGTGATGATACAATATTAAATGATTTAGCTAACTCTATTGAAAGTAGAAAACTATTTAAATGTATTGAAATAGAAGATATTTCTAAATTAGATAACATTATGAAAAAGTATAATAGATTACCATCATACTATAAAAAGGTTGTAACAGTATCTTTAAAAGCTTATCTAGAAAGTAAAACAAGTACTTTAAATAATGTATTAATACTAGATGATAATGGAAAAGTATATAATTTAGTTTCTTATTCAAAGATTATAGAGGGACTAATTTCAAGTGGAAATAAAAAAGTTATAAGATATTACTATAAAGAAAGAATTGAAAAAACATGGTAAAAAGTTTAATTGTAGTTGAAGGAATTCACGACGAAGAAAGAATAAAAAAAATATATCCTGATGCATTCGTAATCACAACAAATGGATCAGAAATTTCTAAAAGTACTTTAGAAATGATAAAAGAATATTCAAAAACTTATAATATATTAATATTTACTGACCCTGATCATCCTGGTGAAAGAATTAGAGCTAAGATTCATGAAGTTGTAGATAACGTTTATGATTTATTTTTGCCTAAGAAACCTTGTATTTCGAAAAATCATAAAAAGGTCGGAGTTGAACATGCGCCAAGTTCTATGATTAAAGAAGTATTAGATAAATATCTAAATACTGATATACAAAACGTTTCTAACATAACTTATCAAAGTTTACTAAACTTAAATTTAGTTGGTAATACTAATTCTGCACTAATACGCGAAAAAGTTTCAGCTAAATTAAATATAGGAAATCCTAATGCAAAAACATTTTTAAAAAGAGTACAAGCTTTAGGTTTAAGTGAAGAAGATTTAAAATCTATAATAGGAGAATTAGATGAAAAATAATACAGGTAATTATGAAGCTATAAATAAATTATTACGTGATAATGATTTTTATATTAAAAAGAAATTTGGTCAAAATTTTATAAAAGATGAAAATGTATTAAATTCCATTGTACATGTAGCTGATATTAAAGATTGTGATGTTATAGAAATAGGTCCAGGACTTGGTAGCTTAACTCTTCCTTTGTTAAAAGAAGCACATAAAGTTGTATCATACGAAGTTGATGATGATTTAATTCCTATCTTAACAGAACTTTTTAAAGACTATAATAATTTCACTTTAGTACACAATGATATACTTAAAGTTAATATTGAAGAAGAAATAAAAAAGCACTTTGATATGGAACATAAAATATGTTTAGTTGCTAATCTTCCTTATTATATTACAACTCCTATTATCTTAAAATTATTATCTGAGACTGATAAAATTAAATCATATACTATGATGATGCAAGAAGAAGTAGCTGATAGAATTTGTTCTAAACCAGATGTAAAAGATTATAATAGTTTATCTGTTTTAATTCAGTATAAAACAAGTGCAAAGAAGGCCTTAAGAATATCACGTAATATTTTTATTCCTAAACCTAATGTAGATAGTGCTGTAATTCGTCTTGATTTATATGATACGCTACCATATAAAGCAAAGAATGAAGATTTCTTTTATAAATTAATAAGAGATGCTTTCTCTATGAGAAGAAAGACATTAGTTAATAATTTAAAAAATACAGGATATGATAAAGATAAAATACTTTCCTTTATTGAATTAAATAATTTTAATAGTGCCGTAAGAAGTGAAGAATTAAGTGTTAAGAATTTTGTTGATTTATCAGACTATTTAAGCGAGGAATAATATGATTGAAGAGAAAGCTTATGCTAAAATTAATTTAACGCTTGAAGTCGGAAAAACTAATAAAGAAGGATTCCATGAAATTAAAACAATAATGGTACCTATTGATTTATATGATACTTTAACTTTTGAACGAATTAATGAAGGTATTATTTTACTTGATAATAGTAATATTAAATCAGAAGATAATATTGTGTTTAAAGCTGCTAAATTAATGTTTGAGAAATATAAAATTAAAGGTGGAGTTTTAATAACTCTTGAAAAGAGAATTCCCCAAGAGGCCGGACTTGCGGGTGGATCAAGCGATTGCGCTGCTTGTTTAAGAGGCTTAAACAGATTATTTAAATTAAAACTAAGCCTTGAAGAATTAGTAGAGATTTCAACAAGTTTAGGTTCAGACATAGCTTATTGTATTTATTCTAAACCCTCTCTTTGTACAGGCAGAGGAACTTGTGTCAAACTTCTTGATATAAAACTTCCTAAATGGAATATATTACTTATAAAACCACCATTTGGTTGTTCAACAAAAGAAATATATTCACACTATAAAGAAGAAAATATTGATAGAGAAATGAATCATAACAATGTTATTGAAGGACTAAAAAATGGTGATTTTGATTTAGTTATACAAAATATATTTAATGATTTAGAAAAACCAGCTTTTTTATTAAATAATAAATTAGAAAATTTATCTAATAATATTAATTTTAAAAAGAGAGCTTTAATGTCTGGTAGTGGTTCTACTATTTATGTTTTATCTACTTCTAAAAGTGATTTAGAAAGTATACAAAAAGATAATGAAATGTATATGACAACTATTATGACTAAGTTTATTAATTTATAATTTGTTTTTAATATTAATAAATTATCCTACTTGATATAAAACAAGTAGGTTTTTTATATATTTAAATTACAAAAATATTGGAAAAGTGTAAAATTGCTCACTAAAGTTATTGGAAAAGTGTCAAAATTACATTATAATATAAGAAAATAAGGTAATTTAACAGAGGAAAAAATATGTTTTATAGGAAGATAGAATCAAAGTTAAATGAATATTATAAAAATAAAGATGACCAGATATTAATTGTAACAGGTGCAAGACAAATAGGTAAGAGCTATATCATACGTGAAACTGCAAAAAAATCTTTTAAATATTATATTGAAATAAATTTACAAGATGATTTTGACGGAGAAAAACTGTTTTCACAAATAAAAACTATTAAAGATTTTTATTTTGTTGTTACATCATTATATGGAAATCACTTGAATACGGTAGATGATACTATTATTTTTCTTGATGAAATTCAAGTTTATCCTAACTTAATATCAATGTTAAAACCATTAAAAGCTGATAATAGATATAGATATATTGCAAGTGGATCACTCTTAGGTATTACTTTAAGACATCAATTTATACCAATGGGAAGTATTTGCGAGTTAAAAATGTATCCAATGGATTTTGAAGAGTTTTTATTGGCAAATAATGTCGGAGTTGATGCAATAAAATATCTAAAAGAATGTTTTGAAAACAAAATAAAGGTTAGTGATTCTATTCATAATATTATTCTAAAAAAATTTAAGGATTATCTTATATGTGGCGGTCTTCCTGATGCAGTAAAAGAGTTTTTAAATGATAATATATATAAGACAAGAGAAATACAAGCAACAATTTATAACTATTATAAAGATGATGCAAGTAAGTATGATCAAAACACTAATTTAAAAATAAGAAGGATTTATGATTTTTTACCTTCCTATATGGAAAACAAGGTTAAAAGGGTTAGATATAATCAAATTGAAGGAAAAAAAGAAAGATTTGAAAAATACGAAGATGAATTTGATTATCTTACAAACTCAGGTATTGCACTTGGTGTAAAGGCAGTTTCAAATCCTAAATTTCCTCTTGTTGAAGCTTCTAGTAAAAATCTTATAAAATTATATTATAACGATATTGGAATATTAACTAATATTCTATATTCTAATAATATAAATACTATATTGAATAAAGATTATGGCCTAAATTTAGGAAGTGTTTATGAAACTGTTTGTGCTTGTGAACTGATTGCACATGGACACGAATTATATTATTTTGATAGTAAAAAGGTAGGAGAAGTTGATTTTTTAATTAATGATTACAATCTATTATCTGTAGTAGCAATAGAAATAAAATCAGGCAATGATCAAAATAATTTTAGAGCAATACCAAAATTAGTTAAAGAACCATACAATTTAGAAAAAGGTTATATTTTTGGAAATGAAAATATAGTAGAAGAAGAAAACAATTTAATCACTTTACCAATATATATGATTATGTTCATGTAAAATTATATTAAGCTTCATTAATATGAGGCTTTTTTTGAATTTATAGTTTTATATAATAATTAAATTGATAAATAAAAAGCTCCCGAAGGAGCTTTATCTAGTTATTATTTTCAAACTTTAAAGTGAATTCAGTATATTCATTTAAAACAGAATCAAGTGATATTTTAATATTATTATTAATACATATGTATTTAACAATACTTAATCCAAGACCTGTACCACCAAGTTTTTTACTACGAGCTTTATCAATTCTAAAGAATCTTTCAAAAATTCGTTCTTTATATTTATTATCAATTCCAATACCTGTATCGAAAATTTTAATTGTGTTTTCTTTTGAATTTATTGTTATATTAATTTCACCGTTATCTTTATTATATCTAATAGCATTTTCTACTAGATTTTTAATTAAAGAATATAGGTCATCATTTGTTATAAGTACATTAAAATCATCATCATTAACTGTTAATTTAATGTTTTTATCTTGTAATTCTTTACTAAATGCATTTATAACTTGTTTAGTAGTATTTAATAGCGAAACATTTTCTTTTGAAACAATAACTTCGTTTGTTTCTAAACGTGATAATTCAAGCATTTCAATAACAATTTCATTCATTCTTTTAGCTTCAAAAAGAATTCTATCAAGAGAAGAATTGATTTCTTCAGGACTTGTTACAAAACCATTTTTAATCATTTCAGAGTAGCCTATAATACTTGTTAAA
>CAVEPF010000066.1:0-2375 GCA_963617645.1 Anaerotignum sp.
AAGTAAGATTTAATGTGATTTTCTAAAGTTGTGCATCTAACACAATTATCCTTATGAAAAAAGAATATAACTATTTGATTATTATCAATGATTTCTTTAAAATTTTCTTGATCAAATTCTTTTAACATAATTAATGTTTCATATAAGCTCTTAGCTTATCAGATTTTGAAGGATGTCTTAATTTTCTTAAGGCTTTAGCTTCAATTTGTCTAATTCTTTCACGAGTTAGAACAAACATTTTACCAACTTCTTCAAGAGTACGTGGATGATTATCATCAAATCCATAACGTAATTTTAAGATTTCTGCTTCTCTTTCAGTTAAATATGTTTTAAGTGCATATTCAAGTTCTTCACGAAGTTTGATTTTTTCAGTATATTCATATGGTGTATCATTTGAAGTATCAGCAATAAAATCGCCTAGTGTAGAATCTTCTTCTTCACCAATTGGTTTTTCTAATGAAACAGGTTCTTGAGCAATCTTTAAAATATATTGAACTTTTTCAGGAGCTAGGCCCATTCTTTGACCAATTTGTTCAAATGTTGGTTCCCCACTATTTTCTTGAACTAATTCTCTTTGAACACGCATTAAACGATTAATAGTTTCAACCATATGAACAGGAATTCTAATAGTTCTAGCTTGATCAGCAATAGCACGAGTGATAGCTTGTCTTATCCACCATGTAGCATATGTAGAGAATTTGAATCCTTTTTCTACTTCAAATTTATCTACTGCACGTAGTAAACCTTGATTACCTTCTTGTATTAAATCTAGAAACGATAAACCACGATTAGAATATTTTTTAGCAATATTAACAACTAAACGAAGGTTAGCTTCGGATAATTTATTTCTTGCGTAACATCCTTGTTCTTCAATATCATTTAATTCTTGATATTCTTCATCACTTACTTCAAGTTCACCATCATCAATTTTAGCAAGTTTTTCGCGAGCTTCTCTACCTTTAACAATTTTATTTGCTAAATCTTTTTCTTCTTCATATGTTAGAAGTTTAATGCTACCGATTTCTTTAAGGTACATTCTAACAGGATCATTAGTACTAACTGAACTAACGATACGTTCAAAAGTTTCATTCGAAGTAACTTCTTCATCCTCTTCTAAATCACTTAATTCTGATAAATCAGGTTCATCTTGATTAAGTGAATCATCCTCTTCAATAACTTTAATACCTTCGTTTGATAAGACTTCAATTAACTTATCATACTCTTCACTTTCGGCCGCATAATATACAGCAAGGTCACTTCCTGAAACAACATTATTGTTATTATGACCTAATTCAACTAATTTGTTTTTTACATCATCAAAATTCATTTATTTTCTCCTTTTAAATAAATTTTTTTAAATATAACCAATTCTTTACTAATTTAGTCCAAGAATTAATATATAAATCTTCTTTTCCATTTGTCATAGAAGAATCTGCTAAACTCATTCCATGTACGCCTTTAGCAAACATATGAAATTCAGTATTTACATTATGTTTATATAATTCTTCAACTAAATAGATAGAGTTCAACGGATTGACAGCATTATCTGTATATGTCGTCCATATGAAGACATCACATAATTTATCAATATTTTTTTCAAGAGATAATTTTTTTAATAATTCTTCGCTTAAATTCTTACCAAGTAAGTAGTCAAAAGATCCTTTATGAGCAATTTTGTTATCACTTGATACAACAGGGTAACACAAAATTAATCCATCAGGCATTGAATTTTTGCCATATTCTGTGTGATACATAGCTTGACTTAAACATAAATGACCACCAGCTGAAAATCCTACATTTACAATTTTATTACCAATATTATATTTTTTAGCATTCTCTCTAAAGTAATCATTTACATATGCTAATTCTTCTTGTGGATTTGGATAAAGATCGAGTGTTTCTCTATAATTTAAAACAACAGTATGAAATCCTAAATTTAAGAAAAATTCACTAATATTAAATGCCTCAAATTGTGAGGTATGATTATATCCTCCACCTGGAACTATAACAATTAAGTTTTTAACTTTTGTGTCATTCGAACAATAAGTAAAAAAATTAGCAGAATTATTAAAAAATATTTTTTCTTGCATTATTTTAATATCTCCTCATACATGGCTTTTTCCATTTTTAATTTAGAAATACTTTGTTTATCTTTAGCCAAAAGTAGAGCTTCTTTAGTGTTATTTAATAATTTTGTATATTTATCGATAAAGATTTGTGGTTTTTCTTTACGTAAAATAGGTCCAAAATTCATATCATAAAAATCATATTTTTGTTCTAAAGGTTTGTTTGTAACAACTAAAATTTCATAGATTTTACCATTATCACTTATCATATATTCTTCTTCAATCTTCATTAAGTTATTGATTAAAAAG
>CAVEPF010000067.1:0-3416 GCA_963617645.1 Anaerotignum sp.
ATAGGATTACTCCTAACGGCTTGAGGTTCGCTACACTTGGCGGTAAATACCTGTGACTAGACTTTCACTAGCGAGATTAATGCCATGCCCGGCACACAAAAAAAGACCTAGCAAAAATTGCTAAGTCCTAAAAATTAATATTCTTTATTATTTTTTTCTGTTTTATCTTTAATATCGCCAACTGCAGCTTCAGTTGTTAAGAATAAGCCTGCAATTGAGGCAGCATTTAATAAAGCACTTCGAGTTACCTTAGTAGGATCTACAATGCCCTTTTCTTTCATATTAACCCAAGTTCCAGCTTTAGCATCAAAACCATAGCCTTTTTCTTGTTTTAATTGTTCTTCACAAATATCTTTTCCACTAAATCCTGAGTTTTCAGCAATTTGATATAGCGGAGCTTTTAAAGAATCTAAGACAACATTAATACCACGTTTTTCATCAGTATTATCACTAGTTAAATTATCTTTAACTTCTCTGTAAGCTTCAAGTAATGCGGCACCACCACCAGAAACAATACCTTCAGCAATTGCAGCCTTTGTAGCATTTAATGCATCCTCAATACGAAGTTTCTTTTCTTTTAACTCACTTTCAGTTGTTGCACCAACTTTAATTAATGCAACTCCATTTGTAAGTTTAGCAATACGCTTATCAATAGCATCTTTCTTATACTTTGTAGTCTCTGCATCACTTAACGTTCTTAAAGTTTCAATATACTTATCAAGTTCTTCTTTATTTCCTTTACCATCAATGATTGTTGTTGAATCCTTTTCAACAATAACTTTTAATGCACTACCAAGTTCATTAATATCAATATTAGATAAAGCACCATCTGGTAAATTCTTATCATAGAACTTAGCACCAACAACTTGTGCAATATCCTTTAATTCATCAACTTGACTATCACCAAAACCAGGAGCTTTTGTAGCTACAACGTTAAATGTGCCACGTAATTTATTAATGATAATTGTTGAGACTGTATCTTGATCGATATCATCTGCAATAATGAATAATGGCTTATGGCACTTAACAACTTCTTCTAGTAAAGGTAATATATCTTGAATTGAAGAAATCTTATTATTTGTAACTAAAATTAATGGATTTTCAAGCACTACTGATTTTTCATTTGTATCAGATAACATGTATGGTGAAATATAACCTTTGTCATATTTTAAACCTTGAGTAACTTCAAGACTTGTTTCAAATCCTTTTGACTCATCAACGTTGATTACACCGTTTTTTCCAACAGTTTCCATCGCGTTTGCAATAATATCACCAATTTCTTTTGATCCACTTGATATAGTAGCAACATTAGCTATCTCTTGAACAGAATTTACTTGTGTACTATTGTTTAAAAGTACTTCTGCTACCTTCTTACTAGCCTTATCAATACCCTCTCTCATAAGAACAGGGTTAGCACCTTTTTCAACTTCTTTTAAGCCATTATGAATCATATCTTGAGCTAAGACAGTTGCTGTAGTTGTACCATCTCCTGCTAAATCATTAGTATTATTTGCTACCTCATAAATAAGCTTTGCGCCCATATTTTTAAATGGGTCTTCAAATGAAATTTCTTTTGCAATTGATACACCATCATTTGTGATAAGTGGTGAACCATATCCTTTATCTAAAACAACATTACGTCCCTTAGGTCCTAATGTGACTTTTACTGTATCGGCTAAAAGGTCAATACCCTCTAACATATTATTTTTAGCAGCTGAACCAAACTTTATTTGTTTTGCCATATATAATTCCTCCTAAATTAATCTAAAATTGCTAATATATCGTCACTTGAAACGATTAAATATTCCTCATCATTTACTTTAACTTTTGTAGGTGAATAACTCTTATAAATAACTTTATCTCCTACATTTACATCAATTTCTCTTAATTTACCATTGTCGTCAATCTTTCCTTTTCCTTTTGCTACGACAATCGCATATTCTGTATCTTCACTCTTTGAAGATAAAATAATTCCTGAAGAAGTTTTTTGTTCAACTTTTTCTTTCTTTAAAACAACATTATTATTTAATGGTTTTATCATATTATATAAGTCCTTTCAATAAAGTATTGGCACTTTTAACACTAGAGTGCTAATACAATTATTATTATACTCACGTTTGGCACTTTGTCAACATGTTTGCCAATTATTTTTTAAAAAAATAAAAAGACCCCTTTTAAGAGGTCTAAGTGAAAAAATTGTTATTTACAAAAATTAATCTAAATAAGAATTTTGATTAAATTTATATCCTTTATATGTATTTATATATAATTGTTTTCTATCTTCGTTTAATATATATCTAATTTTATTAAAAAACTCTGGATCATTAAAGAATTCAACAATGTCCTTATTATATCTTGTTCCACTAAAAGTTCTAAACTCTTCGCATATTTCTTCTAATTTTTTATAGTTTTTATAGCTTCTACCGATAAAATCACTAGCTGCATCTAATGAGTCAGCAATACTAACTATATCAACTAACGCTTTAAGGCGTTTTGGGCAAAGATTTGCATTTTCAGGATATCCCTTTGTGCCATCATAAAATTTATGGTGGTAAAGTGCAATCGTTGCTAAATCATCTAAACCAACTGCTTTTAAGATATCATGACCACATGTGGTATGATATTTAACGCAATTAAATTCGTCATCGGTTAAACTACGTTCATAATTTGAAATATATGATATAACTATAGTTTTACCAATATCATGATACACTGAGCCTTGAAATATAGTGTCTATCATTTCATCTTTATGAGTTAAAACGTCTTTAACAGTCTTTGTGTCTAATACCCCAACTAAGAGTTCTGGTTTATGTTGAATAGTGTAAGAAAGTATATATTTAGATAAGCTTGCAACCATATATGAATGAATATATGTAGGTCTATGGTTGAATAAAAAATGATCTATTATAGAAATGTAATCATATTTATTACTATAAGTTTGAATAATAGCTAAAATCGAGAATACATAATTAATTAATTGTGGATAATTTTTTTTTCTTAAAATTTCAACATATTTTAAAACTTTGTGAGTTATTTTATCAACTTTTTCATGATACTTTTCTTTGATATCTTCACTTGCATCTTTATAATATTCAAGTAAGAACACACAATAAACTACATTCTTTCTAATTCCATCAGGTGATACATCAAAGCAATCTGCAGCTTCACACTCTGAAATTAAAAATTCTAATAAGCTAGATAAAGAAGTTAAGCCATTATGGTATCTAACAATTAAAGAATAATATTGAAGACGCCAATTTTGTACTCTATTTTCATCAATTTGGTTAGTTTTAGCTTTTTGTTCAATATATTCTATAGAGGTTAAATATGTTTTAGCTAATGTCTTTTCAAAATCATTATATTCTTCTACTTTTTTACCTCTTAAATAATTAATTGGAGCTGCGGACGAAATCTTG
>CAVEPF010000068.1:0-5555 GCA_963617645.1 Anaerotignum sp.
TAATAATACAACTGATTATAAAATGTATTTTAATTATAATCAAAATATCGAGTTAAACGAACTTATAACTGTTGATAATTTAACTAAATTAAAAAGTAATCTAGGAGAAGACTATTCTTACTTAAATATTGATAAGATAAGTAAAAATATACATATTGATTCGACTGAGGAAGAAAATGTTATAATAGTTCATAAAAAACTTTTTAATAAAAAATCTCATGCTAAAACATTTTTAACTAATATTATAGAAAATGAGAATGTAATTGGTAGTGCAAATGTAAACATAAAAAATTTTGATACAATTTCTTATATAAATTTAAATCAAGTATTACTAATATCAGTATTTTCTTCACTTATTTTAACTATAACTATATTTATTCTTTTATATTATTTTAAGAGAGACTTTTATAATTTACATATTAATTATGATAACGATAATTTATATCGTTTTGTAATACACAAAAAATATTGGATTGATCAATTTAAAGACTTAAAAAAGATTAAAAATCTAGTTAATCTAGCCGTATTATTTGCATTAATGAAAGTACTTGGCTATATAAGTTTACCATCAGGATTTTCAAATTTAGGTATAGGTTTATCATATCTAGTTTTTAGTGTTATTGGTATGATTTATGGTCCTGCTATAGGATTTTTAGTAGGATTTGTTTCTGATATTTTAGGCTTTTTCATGGGACAAAGTGGTACTGTATTTCATATTGGATACACATTAAATGCAGCTTTAGCTGGATTTAGTTATGGAATTTGCTTGTATAAAACAAATATATCATTTACAAAATGTTTCTCAAGTCGTATCTTTGTAAATTTATTTGTAAATGTAGTATTAGGTTCAATTTGGTGGGGACAGGTATCAGGTTTTACTAAGGAACAAACATTAAATTATATGTTAATTATATCACTTCCTAAAAACTTATTTTATTTAATTCCACAAAGTTTACTAATGTATCTTTTAATTAAAGCTTTAGTTAAGCCTTTAAGTGCTTCAAATATTATTAGTAATGAGCAAGCAAATACGATTAAATTTTTATAATAATTCACTAGCATTATATTGCAATTCATACTAATTTCGTATATAATACTAATGCTTAATTTCATAGCCATAAAGAGAAGGCGAGAGACAAGCTCTATGACCCTTCAGCAACTTGCTAAAAAAGTAAAGTGCTAATGCTTGTACGATGGACTCATTTCTAAAAGTCCATTGCGGACTTTTTTATTTTTTTAAGGAGGAACAATGATTTGCGAAGTTTATATTAATTCAAGTGCTAAACAAATTGATAGAGAATTTGATTATCTTGTTCCAAAATGCTTAATAGATCAAATAGAAATAGGACAAAGAGTATTTGTTCCGTTTGGTAAACAAAAAACAATCGGTTATGTGACTAAGCTAAAAGAAACTTCAGATTGTGGATTAGAGTTAAAGGAAATTATTGAAATAATTGACCCAGTTCCCTTATTAACTAATCAAAACATTTCACTTGCAAAAAATATTAGTAAACATTATTTTTCTTCTTTTGGCAAAACACTTGAATTGTTTATACCTCAAGCTTTGCGTAATTCTGTTAATAAAACTCTTGTTATTAAAAATAAAACTAATATAAGCGATAATTTATTAGCATTATTTAATAATAAGGATTCTATTTTGTATAATAAAAAATTAGAACCTTTTTCAGGAGAAATAATTAAACTTATTAAAAATAATGATTTAGAAGTAGACTATGTTTTAAAAGATAAATCAAGTGTTAAAAAAGTTGATTATATTAAATTTAAAGCACTTTATAGTGGTCGCAGCGAAGAAGCTAAAAATATTAGTTTATATTTAAAAGAACTTAACAAAGAAATTCAAAAATTAGAATTATTGAAAATTACAAGTCCTTCTACAGTTAATACATTAATAAAGAACAATTGTGTTGAATTAATAATAAAAGAAGAATATCGAAAAGTAAATGTATTAGATTTGAAAGAAGAAAAAGTAACATTAAATAGTGAACAAGAAGAGATTTGTAATAGCATAAAAAGTCAGTTAAACAAATTTGATACTTATTTAATTCATGGTGTTTGTGGTAGTGGAAAGACAGAAATTTATTTAAATTTAATAGAAGAAGTTTTGAAAAACAATAAATCTGCTTTAATGTTAGTTCCAGAAATTTCTTTAACTCCTCAAATGTCTGCCCGTTTTGTTTCCCGTTTTGGTTCTTTAGTCGCAATAATTCACTCAGGTCTTAATGATAATTTAAGATACGATGAATATAGAAGAATTAAAAATGGTGAGGCTAGAGTTGTTGTTGGTGTAAGAAGTGCAATATTTAGTCCTCTTAAAAATCTAGGAATCATTATAATGGATGAGGAACAAGAAGAAAGTTATATTCAGGATAGTGAACCTCAATATGATAGCCATTATGTTTGTACACTTCTTGCTAAAAACAATAATATTCCGTATGTTTTAGGTTCAGCTACGCCTTCAATCAAAAGTTATTACAAAGCAATAAAAAAAGAATATAAATTATTTTCTTTATATAAAAGAGCTAATAATAAGACACAAGAAAAGAGTATTTTAGTAAATTTAGGACAAGAATTAAGAGAAGGCAATAGATCACCTTTTAGTAAAGTCTTACAAAAAGAAATTATTAAAAATTATGATAATAAACTTCAAACAATCTTATTTATAAACAAAAGAGGTTTTTCTTCATTTGTATGTAGAACATGTGGCCAGGCTGTTAAATGCCCTAATTGTGATGTATCATTAACTTTCCATAAAGATACTAACAAACTTAAATGTCATTATTGTAATTATACTGTTCCTGCTACTAAAGTTTGTCCTAATTGTAATAGTAGTGCAATTCGTGATTTGTCTATAGGTACAGAAAAGGTTTGTGAAGAGATTACAAAAATAATTCCGGAAGCTAAAATACTTAGAGTCGATCAAGATACGATGCAAAATAAGAATAGTTATAATGAAATGACTGAAAAAATAAGAAATCATGAAATAGATATTATAGTTGGAACACAAATAGTAGCAAAAGGACTCGATTTTCCTCTAGTTTCATTAGTTGGAGTAATCAATGCCGATATGGGATTAAATATGCCATATTTTAATGCATATGAAAAAACATATGACTTACTTGAACAAGTTACAGGTAGAGCAGGTAGAAAAGATACAAATGGAGTGTCTATAATACAATCGTATAATACAGATGCAAGTCCTGTAAAATATGCTGCAAATCACTCTTATTTAGCATTTTATAATGAAGAAATTAAAAGAAGAGAATTATCAAATAATCCTCCATTTTCAAATCTTATAGAAATACTTGTTAAATCTAAAGATAAAATGTGTGCATATGAAGAAGTTAAAAAGATTAGGGATAGACTTAAAAATCATTTAACAAAATCAATAATTTTAGGACCATCGACTGATAGAATTTATAAGCTTAATAATGAATATAGATTTATTATTACAATAAAAGCTAAAGATAATGAAAATTTTGATTATTTAAATGAGTTATATGAAGATTATAAATGTATTACAAAATTAGATGTGTATATTAAAAGGATGTGAGAAAAATGAAAGTTGTATTTATGGGTACACCAGAATTTAGTGTAGAAATTTTAAAAGAATTAGTGAAACATTATGAAGTTGTACTTGTTGTAACTCAAGCTGATAAGGCTGTAGGTCGAAAACAAATATTAACTAAATCACCTGTTTGCGAGTGCGCAGAAGAACTTGGTATTAAAACATTTAAACCTGTAAGTTTAAAAGATGATTATCAAGAAATAATTGATCAAAAAGCTGATTTATTGATTACTGCCGCATATGGTCAATTTGTTCCAACAAAAGTATTAAAAACATTTAAAAATTGTGTTAATGTACATGGTTCATTATTACCTTTCAGACGTGGAGGAGCTCCTATTCAAAGATCAATTATTGAAGGAGATACAAAAACAGGTGTCACAATTATGGAAATGGTTAAAAAAATGGATGCAGGTAGAATGTATGCTAAAGAAGAATTAACTATTTTAGATAGTGATAATCAAGATACAGTATTTAAAAAGTTATCAATAATGGGGCGAGATCTTTTAATTAAAACTTTACCATCAATTATAAGCGGAGAAAACGAAGGTGAAGTACAAGATGAAAGTATTTCAACAATTTCACCTAACATTTTACCAAGTGAAGAAATTTTTACATTTAATGATAGTGCTAGAAATATTTTTAATAAAATAAGAGGTTTATCACATGAACCAGGTGCTTACTTTATTTATAAAAATGTACGTGTAAAAGTATATGATAGTAAAATTGTTGAGAATAACAGCTTAAAAACGCCAGGTACTATAATTGATGCTAAAAAACATTTAATTATAAAATGTAAGAGTGATGCCTTAGAAATATTAGTACTTAAGGTTGAAGGAAAAAAAGAGCTTCAAACAAAAGATTTCCTAAATGGTCAAAAATTGTTCATAATTGATGAAATTATATCGTAAATTATGTATAATAAATACAATTTAGGAGAAAATTATGGCGTTAGATAATTTAAAAAAACGGGTTAAAACTAACACGAAATTTACAAAAATAAAAACAAAAACTGATAATTTATTTTCTAATTTATTTGGTTTTGAATCTAATGTTGATTTATCAAATGATGTAGAGGTCTTACATAGAAGAAATATTGTTATAAAAAATATCATTTTTGTAACAAACTTACTTTATACAATTATCTTATTCTTTATATCATTTAATGATTCTAAAAATTTTATATTGTCCCTTCTATTATTACCATTCTCGTTTTTGCTTAACAATACTTTAAAGAAAATGATATTTAAAGAACATTTAGATATGTCAAATCAAAAGATTGCAATGTATTTTGCGTGTCTCTATATGTTCTTATCATCACTTTTAATGTATGTAAAACTTAAAAATCAGTTTACTTCAAGTGTAGACGGGCAAACTCAAGTTGTAATATACGGTGAAGTTGGTTATGCAATGCTATATGTTTCGCTTGTTGTAGTTTCTTTGTATCAAGATAAAAAGGCTTTAGCAACAATTTGTAAATGGTTACTTGTAGGTGTATTAATATTAAACTTTACTGTAACATATAATTTCTCTGATGAGTACGGACATGCTACCGAAGGGGCACTTGTTGTATTAAGAGAAGTTGTAACTAGTGAACAATTTAGAGATATAATTTTCAGATTATTCGTTTTAATACTATTTATGATTGTTTTATACATTAATGTATCAATCTCACAATACTTACTTGAGGAAAGAAAAAAAGAACTTGCGAAACGTAAAGAAGTAGAAACTGATTTTATTGATATAGTATCTGATTTATTTAAGATAGAATTAGATTCGTTTTATGTATCAGAAGATGATATATACGAAGCACCTTTAGTTCGTGATATGTCAGTTAAACTTGCAAGTTATTTAGGATATGATCCTAAAAAATGTGAAGAAATTGGTGCATATTCAATGATTTATCTTAATAACAATATTGATGTTTCTAAGATTAAAACAATTGAAAATAAAGATGAACAATTTGGGGAAC
>CAVEPF010000068.1:5565-14914 GCA_963617645.1 Anaerotignum sp.
GGAACTTAGAAAAGTTACAGTAGATGGTGCAATTATTGTTAAAAGAGAAACTAGCAAACGCCGTTTTGAAGATATTGTAAGAAAACATACTGAAGGTGTAGCTAGCGAAGAATATAGTGAAAAAATGAAAAAAATTTATCAAAGTGAAGAAGATCAAATAATCGGACTTTGCGAGGTATTTATTTCACTACGCACATTTAGAAGCTACAAAAGACAGATAAATAAAGAAAAAACAATCGAAATATTAACAAAAGATTTCAGACAATATTTTGATTCAATTATATTTGAAAGATTCATGAACTTTGTTGATAAATTTGATGATATGTATGTAAATTATGGAGGAAACAATGGAGAAAAAAACATTTAAAACAAGTGGAACTTGTGCAAAAGAAATTTCGTTTGAGTATGAAAACGGAAAAATGTATAATCTTGAATTTCATGGTGGATGCCCTGGAAATTTAAGTGCGATTTCTAAACTTTGTGAAGGTAGAGATCTTAAAGAAATTTATGAATTATTACAAGGAAATATTTGCGGTACAAAGACTACATCATGTGCCGATCAATTAACTAAAGCTATTAAGGAGGTTATGTAGTATGAAAAGATATTTTACAAGTGAATCAGTAACAGAAGGACATCCTGATAAGGTTTGTGACCAAATCAGTGATGCAGTATTAGATGATATTTTAGCTCATGATCCTAAAGGTCGTGTTGCATGTGAAACTGTAGCTACAACAGGTATGGTTATGGTATTTGGAGAAATAACAACTAGCCATTATGTTGATGTTCAAACTATAGTTAGAAATAAATTAAGAGAAATTGGTTATGTTCGTGGTAAATACGGATTTGATGCTGATAATGTTGCAGTTATGACAGCTATTGATGCTCAATCTCCTGATATTGCTATGGGTGTTGATGAAACAAACGGACATGAACAAGGTGCTGGTGACCAAGGTATTATGTTTGGTTATGCATGCGATGAAACAGATGTTTATATGCCTCTTGCAATCACATTAGCTCATCGTTTAGCTAAACAATTAGCTGATGTAAGAAAGAATGGAACTCTTGATTATTTAAGACCAGATGGTAAAACTCAAGTTACTGTTGAATATGATGACGATAATAAGATTAAGAGAATTGATACTATCTTAATTTCATCTCAACACTCGCCAGAAGTTAGTCTTGAACAATTATCTAAAGACATTAAGAGAGAAGTAGTAGACAAGATTGTTCCTGCTAATTTAGTTGATGAAAATACTAAATATTTATTCAACCCAACAGGACGTTTCGTTCTAGGAGGACCTGCTGCTGACTCAGGTTTAACAGGTAGAAAGATTATTGTTGATACATATGGTGGTTCTGCTGCTCACGGTGGTGGAGCATTCTCAGGAAAAGACCCATCTAAGGTTGATAGATCAGCAGCTTACATGGCTCGTTATATTGCAAAAAATATTGTAGCCAGTAAAGTTGCTAGTCGTTGTCAAATTGAATTATCTTATGCTATCGGTGTTGCTGAACCTATTAGCGTACTTGTAGATACATTTGGAACTAGTAAAGTTAGTGAAGAAGAAATTGTTAAGGCAGTTAGAGAAAACTTTAAACTTACTCCTAAGGGTATGATTGAATCTTTAGATTTATTAAAACCTAGATATTCTAAGATTGCTTCATATGGCCATTTTGGAAGAACTGATGTAGATCTTCCTTGGGAACATCTTGATAAGGTTGAGTGTTTCAAAGCATTATTAAAGTAATATATTATGGACATACGTTTTTTGTATGTCCTTTTTTTAACTAAGAAAAACAATATAAATTTTACTATTATATTATGAGGTGAAATTTATGAGATGTATGATTTGTAATAATAATTTTATTATTAAAAGAGATTTATCAACACTGTTTAAAATTAAAAATTATAATGTATGTAATGTATGTTATACAAAATATAAAATTGATATTACCTACAATGTTATACCATTAAATAGACATAAACTAATAATATACTCATTATTTTCTGAAAAATACTATTTTAAAAGAGATCCTTTTAATGAAGAATTTTCTAGACTTCTTTCCTATGTAATAAACAATTGTGATACAAAAGAAAATGTTTTAGTATATTTTAATTTACGAATTAATGATTTTTGTTTACAAACTTTTTCAATATTATCAAAAATGATTAATAATGACTTAATAATTGTATGTAATTATTGTGAAATTTAAAATCAAATTTTAATGTAAGCCCTTTTATTTATTTTATTTAGTGATATAATAAAGGTGGGAAGAGAATACATTACTAGTGTAAAAGGAGTAGATATTATGAAGGTAGAAGTAATTGGAAAAAATGGTTTTGAACCAAGTCAAAGAAATAAGGAATTTATTAGCACTAAATTAGAAAAGGTTGCTCAATATTTTCAAGAAGAAGAACTAAAGGCTAGAGTTGTATGTAAGGTTTACTCTTCATTCCATAAGGTTGAAGTAACAATTCCAACAAAGAATATCGTTCTTCGTGCAGAAGCAAAGGCTGACGATTTATATTCTGCTGTGGATATCTCTATTGATAAATTAGAGCGTCAAGTACGTAAATATAAGACTCGTGTAAAAGAGCACAAGGGCAAAGATGCATTAAAGGATACATTTGCTGAAGGTTATCTTCGATTAGAAAAGGAACCAGTTAAGGTTGCTAAGGTTGTACGTGAAAAGACAGTTCAATTGGTACCAATGACTGAAGAAGAGGCTGAAGAACAACTAGAATTAACAGGACATGATTTCTATATCTATCTAGATAGCGCAACATTAGAAGTTAAAGTTTTATATGTTCGTGAAGATGGAGATTATGCAATCATTACAACAACTAAGTAATTAGTTAAAATTGGCTATGGAGTTTTATTCCATAGCTTTTTTATTTTATAAAAATCTTGTCCTACATTATGTAATATAATACAGGTAACAAATATAAAACATATAGGATGTGGTATTATGGAAAAAGAAATTCAAGTATTTGAAGATAATAATTTCGTAAAAAGTGATGTGGCTTTTGATCAAACATTTTCATTAATTGAACAAGAAAATGACTGGACTGATGAAGCACTACATGAATATTTTGAAAAACATAAAATTGTAACTAATATAACACCAGTTAACGGTAGAAACATCGATTGCAGAGACTTTACAGATATGATGCATATGTATGCATATCTAGAAAATCTAGATACTAAAGAGAAATTTAAAGATCGAGCATTAAACCTTATGGATTCTTTCTTAAATTTTGAAGATGAGATAAGCTATGAAACAAAAGTAATGAAAGAACTTAATAACTTATTTAGTTTTCAAAAAACTGCTATTGAAAAACTAAAAAATGTTGATTGTTCAAATCCAAAAGATTTAGAGTTTGTAATTTCATTTGCTAGACTTGCTCAGTGTTTTGGTACAAAACATGATGAATTTATTGATTTATTTGAAAAAAATATGTCTTTAAAAGATATTCAAAATTATGATCAATTAACTTTAACTGCAAGTTTTTATAACAATAAAATATATGATGATTTTTCAAAGTTCGAGTTAGATTATGAAAAATATCCTTTTGCTAAACATTTAAATTCTAAAAATGCTAACTTAAAACATAGCGGTGAATTAGCTATGAGAGCTGCAAGTTTACAAACAGTTGAAAAGCTAAATCGTGGTAAATCAAGTGATAAGATTGAATTTGATATCGACACTGAAGAAATTTATAAATATGCTAAACTTATAAAAAATCAAAGTAAAGGTAAAACTAACAAAAGACAAGATTCGCAAATTAACGATTATGCTTTCTATACTAGTGTTTATGTTGAATCAATTGTACCACCAGGTACAAATGAATATAAAACTGCAGAAAAGCTAGGACTTAAATGGTACGATTTGTTACTTGTAAACGGACATAGTTTGCATGAACTTGCTGGTAACAATTTATCTAGTTATGAACTTGGCCAAGTTTGCCCTAAGTTATTTATCGATGCATGTATTAATAAAACTGCTAGACTTGATTACATTCAAATTAATTCTAATGGTAAAGATGTATCTGCAAATGTAAAACCAGTATACATTAATCACGATCAAGAAAAATATGAAAAAACTTTTACAGTTTGGGATAAAATCGTAAATTTCTTTACTGGTAAAAGAATTAAAAATCTTAATGTATATCAAAGTGCAATACACAAAGCAAATAGTGAAGTATTTAATGAATATAATCATATAGTTATTCATTCTCTTGATAAAGTGTTTAGAGATCATAAAATGAGTTTAGTTAATCAAAATGAAGCTGTTAAACAAATTAATGTTAAAGAAGTAGAAAATGATAAACAAATTAATCTAGACAATCAAAAAGAACCTGTTTTAAATAACGAAATTAATAAAACTAAATCAAGTAAAGAAATGAAATAAATAGATATTCCTTCTAAACGAAGGAATATTTTTTTTATGAGTGTTATCAATTATTGAATAAATAAGCATTTTATAGTATTATATTACTAAATTGTTTTTATGTATTGGAGTAAAAGTATGTTAAAAAAATTATTTGATACTGGAAGAAAAGAATTAAAACGTGATCAAAAGATTGCAAATGAAGTATTAGCTTTTGAAGAAACTATCTCTAAATTAAGTAATGAAGAACTTCAAGCTAAAACTCCTTATTTTAAAGAATTACTAAAGAATGGAAAAACATTAGATGATATTTTACCAGAAGCTTTTGCGGTAGTTAGAGAAGCTGCTTGGCGTGTATTACATATGAAACCATTCTACGTGCAAGTTTGTGGTGGTATTGCTATTCACGGTGGTAACATTGCTGAAATGAAAACAGGTGAAGGTAAATCATTAACAGGTGTTTTACCTGCTTATTTAAATGCACTTGAAGGAAAAGGTGTACACATTGTTACTGTAAACGAGTACCTTGCTGGTCGTGAAGCTAATGGAGACATTGGTAATTTAATGCGTTGGCTTGGTTTAACTGTTGGTCTAAACATTCGTGAATTAAATCATGAACAAAAGCGTGCTGCATATAATTGCGATGTAATGTATTCAACAAACTCAGAACTTGGCTTTGATTATCTAAGAGATAATATGGCAACAAGTGAAGATGGTTTAGTAAACTTACGTGGATTAAATTATGCAATTATCGATGAAGTCGATTCAATTTTAATTGATGAAGCACGTACACCATTAATTATTTCAGGTCGTGGTAAGACAGGTAATTTAGCTTATGCTGAAGCTGATAAATTTGTTAAATCTTTAGCAGATGAAGACTATGAAATAGATATTGAACATAGAACTGTTCAATTACTTGAAACAGGTGTTGTTAAAGCTGAAAAGATGTTCCATTTAGAGAACTTATATGACACAAATAATGTAGGTTTAGTTCATAGAATTGATAATGCCATGAAGGCTAATCTTATTTTCCAAAATGGTGTTGAATATGTAGTTCAAGATGGTGAAGTTTTAATTGTTGACTCTTTCACAGGTCGTATTTTAAAAGGTCGTCAATATAGTGAAGGTTTACACCAAGCTATTCAAGCTAAAGAAGGCGTTGAAATTAAACAAGAAACAGTAACTGTTGCTACTATAACTTACCAAAACTTCTTTAGAATGTATTCAAAACTTTCTGGTATGACTGGTACTGCAAAGACTGAGGAAGAGGAATTTAGAGATATTTATAACATGTATGTTGTAGAAGTACCTACAAACAAACCTGTTATAAGAGTTGATGCTCCTGACTTATTATTTGGTTCGCTAGATGCTAAATATGATGCATTGATCAAAGAAGTTAAAGAACGTCACGCAAAAGGTCAACCAATTCTAATTGGTACTGTAGCTGTAGAAACAAGTGAATTAATTTCTCAAAGATTAACTAGCGAGGGAATTAAGCACGAAGTATTAAACGCTAAGAATAATGAACGTGAAGCTGAAATTGTTGCTAAAGCTGGTCAATTTGGTGCTGTTACTATTGCTACTAACATGGCAGGTCGTGGTACTGATATTAAACTTGGCGAAGGTGTACTTGAAGTTGGTGGATTATGTGTACTTGGTACCGAACGTCACGAGTCACGTCGTATTGATAATCAGTTACGTGGTAGATCTGGTCGTCAAGGTGACCCTGGTTATACTAGATTCTATACATCAAGTGAAGATCAATTAATGATTAGATTCGGCGGAGATGTATTCAAAAAACGTCTAGACTTTGCTATTCGTTTAACAAACGGAGGAGATATTTCAATTCCTCTTGAATCTCGCACTTTCACAAAACTTGTTACTAATGCTCAAACAAGAATTGAAGGTGCTAACTACGACGCTCGTAAAAATGTATTAAAATACGATGATGTTATTAGACATCAACGTGAAGCTTTCTATGAAGAAAGAATGCACATTATTAGAGATAAATCTGTTGAGGATTTAGCTTTAAAGATGGTTAAAAAGGGTGTTGAATTAGTTTGTTTATCACACATGGAAGAAGTAGGACACAATAAATACGATATTGATGACGAAGCTATCTGCAAAGAATTCAATACTGTATATTTTGGACAAGGTACATGTGATTTAGCTGTTATTAAGTCCTATGATGAACAACAAATCATTACTTACTTACAAGATATAGCTATAAAACTTCTTGAAGAAAAGAGAAATGTATTTGGTGATGAAATTTATCAACAATTCTTACGTGTTATCGTATTAAGAGTTCTTGATGATCATTGGACAGAACAAATTGATAAAATGGATGAATTACGTCAATCTGTTTCTCTTCAAGCTTATGGACAAAATAATCCTTTACAAATGTATCAACGTGAAGGTATTGAATTGTATAATAAGATGATGGATAACATTAATAAAGACGTTTTAAAATTCTTATTAAGAGCACAAATACGCCGTGAACAAGAACCTGAAGATAGATTAAAAGGAACTTCAACTAACGATTCTCATACTGATTCGTTACATCAAGGACCTGCTAGAAATGAATTTAAAAATGTAGGACCTAATGATTTATGTCCTTGTGGATCAGGTAAAAAATTCAAATATTGTCATGGAAGACGTTAATTTAAGGATTGCAAAAGCCTTTTTTTAAAAGAAAGGAATTTTATGGAACAATTTTTAATTAATAAATATTTAGATTCTTTTAAAAATAAATTATCGGAATTAAAAATTAGTATAAATTATGATACTTTAAAAGAGGAAATAAATCTATTAGATTTACAAATAAATGATTCCACGCTATGGAATGATCCTAAAAATGCGGAAACTGTTATAGCTAAAGCTAATAATAAGAAAAGTATTATAAATACATATGAATCTCTTCTTGATTTAAATACAGAAATTATCGAAATGATTGAACTATCTAAAGAACTAGAGGGCTTAGATAGCGAAATTGAAGAAAAAATACTTGACCTTGATAGTAAAATTAACGAATTTGAAACTACTATATTGTTAGATGGTGAATATGACGATTCAAACGTTATTTTAGATATTCACCCAGGTCAAGGAGGAACCGAAGCGCTAGATTGGGCTGATATGTTATTTAAAATGTATCAAAGCTTTGCTAAAAAACATAATTTAAAAATAAACATATTATCTTACGAAGCTGGAGAAGTAGGTATAAAATCAATTTCGGCTGAATTTAAAGGTAAAAATGCGTATGGTTTATTAAAATCAGAAAGAGGAGTTCATCGTTTAGTTCGTATTTCCCCATTTGATTCTAATAAGAGAAGACATACAACTTTTGCAAGCGTTGATATTGCGCCAATTATAAAAAATGATTTAGATATTACTGTTCGTGATGAAGATATAAGAATTGATACATATTTATCTTCAGGACATGGTGGACAAGGAGTTAATACTACATATTCTGCAGTACGTATTACATATTTACCTCTAAATATTGTTGTTACATGTCAAAACGAAAGAAGTCAATTACGTAATAAAGAAAGTGCTATGACTGTTTTAAAATCTAAATTATTAGAAATAGAATTGTTAAAACAAGAGTTAAATTTGAAAGAAATAAAAGGTGAACAATTACAAAATGGATTTGGTTCACAAATAAGATCTTATGTTTTTACTCCTTATACTATGGTTAAAGATCATAGAACTAATTATGAAACAAGTTTTGTAAATGATGTAATGAATGGACAAATTGATGATTTTATAAGACAATATTTAGTAATGAAAGCGAGTGAAAAACATGTCTAAAAAATATATTATTAAAGATTTAATACAAGTTAGTATTGGTGTATTTTTAATGTCTTTTGCATATTATTTCTTTTTTAAGCCAGCTAATTTGGTTTGTGGTGGTGTATCTGGTATTACAATTATTTTTAATAATAGTTCACTTGCGAAAATGTCATGGTATAAAGACTACATTTTTATGTATATTGCTCAAGCAATATTACTTGTTTGTGCATTACTATTTGTTGGTAAAGATTTCTTTTTAAAGACAATATTAGCATGTATATTAGATCCTACATTTAATATGTTGTTTTCTATCCTTAAATGTGATTCAAATTATTTCTTACAAATTATTCCTTTATCAAATTGGTACATAATTACAACAATTGTTGGTGGCTTAATTTCTGCAGTAGGTATTGGTGTATGTTTAAGAGCTAATTCATCAACAGGTGGTATGGATATTTTACAAAAAATATTACAACAAAAACTTCATATTCCATATTCTAAATCAATGTATTTAACAGACTGGTTTGTAGTACTTATTTCTGGATTCTTTGTTTTAAACTTGAATCAAATTAATAATCCGCAAATGACTCAAGCACATATATATAATATTGAAATGGTTGTATATGGAATTTTAACTGTATTTTTAACAGGTTATGTTTGTGATGTTTTAGCACTTAATGCCAGAAAGAGAAGAACTGCTTATATAATTACAGATGATGTTGAACCTATTAAGGATTATATATTTAAAAATTTTGATAGAGGTTTAACAATTGTTAATTGTATTGGTGGATATACTAATTTAGAACATAAAATGATAATTTGTACTATTGAAAAAAGACAATGTTATATTTTACGAGATGCGCTTAAGACCCTTGATCCTAAAGCTTTCACTTTCTTTAGTGAGACAAAGGAAATAGTAGGAGATTATATTTAATGAAAATTTTAGACATTAAAAAAGAAAAAAATAACTATATAATAGTATTTGATACATGCACATTTTTAACAAACGAAGATACAATCATAAAATATTATTTAAGGAAAAATATGGATGTATCTTACGAGTTATTTGAGCAAATTAAAATTGATACAGAATTTTTTGTATCTTATGAAATAGCTATTAAATATTTAGAAAAATATGTTTGTTCTAAATATAAATTAGGCTTATAT
>CAVEPF010000069.1:0-4209 GCA_963617645.1 Anaerotignum sp.
AAAAAAGGAGCTTACGCTCCTAAACTTCATATATTGAAATTTATTTCTTTACAGCCCCTTTTTTCATTTATATTATTAATCAAAATTAATTTCGTAATCTAGTAAACCATCATAAAAATCTTTTTCATGTGATACTAAGATTACAGAGCCAGGGAATTCTTCTATTGCATCAAATAATGCTTCTTTTGTATTTTTATCAAGATGATTAGTAGGTTCATCTAATATAAGTACGTTACTTTTCTTCATAGTCATAAGAGCTAGTCTTACCCTAGTTTGTTCTCCTCCTGACATTTGGTTCATATCTTTTAAAGCTAATTCCCCTTTAATTCCAAGTTTAGCAAGTATACTTCTAAGTTCTCCGTCTTCTTTTGTAGGATAAAAACCTCTTAAATAATTAATAGCATTTTCACCATTTTTAAACGAGTGTTCTTGCTCAAAGAAATTAATCACAGCACTATTATTAAACTTATAACTGCCACCAATTTGAGGAATAAAACCCATTATTGTTTTTAAAATAGTAGATTTGCCAACACCATTATGCCCAAGTATTGCAACCTTCTTATTTTTTTCAATTAGCAAATCAAGTGGTGGTAAAATTGCTTTATTATTATATCCAACTTCTAATTGATTAAGTTTCAAAACCTCGTCTCCTGTTGAACCAGAATAAGGGAATTTGATAGTTATTTTAACTTCATCTTTTGGTTTATCTAAAACTTCTAAACGTTCAAGTCTGTGTTGTCTTTCTTTTGCTTGACGAGAACTTGTAGCACGGACAATATGAGCTTTAATCCAATCCTCAGTATTCTTAATATACTTTTGTTGATTATTATATTCTCTAATCATGTGTTCTGTTCTTATATCATGTTCTTTAAGATAAAACTCATAATCGCCTTTATAACGAACTAATTGTTTATTATTAATTTCATAAACAACTCTAGCAATTTCTTTACTAAATTCAACATCGTGACTAATTACAACAAATGCGCCCTTAAAAGTATTTAAATAATTAATTAACCATAAAATATGTTCTCTATCTAAAAAGTTAGTAGGTTCATCCATAAGTAAAACATCAGATTCTTCTAGTAACATCTTAGCTAAGTATACTTTTTCTCTTTGACCACCAGATAATGTCTTTAAAAAAGTATCTAAACCATATGAAGAAATACCTAAACCATTAATTATATTACCTATTTTTGAATTTATAGCATAGAAGTTTTCTTTATCTAATTCATCTTGAATTTGTTGAGCTTTATCCATAATCTTATCATATTTAGATTGATCAGCATAAGCTAGTGACTCATATAAAGAATTCATTTGTTCTTCTTTATCAAATAATGGTTTAAATACTCCGTATAAATAATCTTTAATACTCATATCTTTATCAACTTTTAATTGTTGATCTAAATAAGAATATTTTATATTAGGAAGCCACGTAACCTTACCTGTATCAGGAATAATATTTTTAGCAATAATATTCATGAAAGTTGATTTGCCACATCCATTAGGTCCGACAAGAACAATATGCTCGCCTTCTAAAATTCTAAAATTAACATTTTTATATAAATCTTTATCTGTATATTTAAAATTAATATTTTCACATTCTAGTAATGCCATAGTTGCCTCCAACACGTAAAAAATTATATCATTTTTACTTGTTTTGGTAAATATAAAAGAAGTGGGAAAACCCACTTCAGTTTTACATTAATTTTCTAAACATTTCTACAACTTCTTCATGTGTTGCACTACGAGGGTTACCAGGATAACATGCATCTTTTAGTGCATCACTTGCTAGATTATCTAGATCAGATTCTTTAATCTTTTCGCACTTAGTAGGAATACCTACTTCACTAGATAATTTCTTTACTGCATCAATTGCAGCATTTCTATATTCTTCTACACTCATATTAGTTGTATCAATATTGAATGCTCGAGCAATATCTTTGTATTTAGTACCGCTAACATCTTTGTTAAATTCCATTGCAATAGGTAATAACATAGCGCAAGCTACACCATGTGGTACATCATAATAAGCTGATAATGTATGTGCCATTGCATGATCAATACCAAGACCAACATTTGAGAAACCTTGTCCAGCAATGTATTGACCAAGTGCCATATCCTCACGACCCTTAGGATCATTTAAAACAGCACTTCTTAAGCTTCTTGCAATAATTTCAATAGCCTTAATGTGATACATATCACTCATTTCCCAAGCACCACGAGTAATATATCCTTCGATTGCATGAGTTAGTGCATCCATACCTGTTGATGCAGTTAAACTCTTAGGCATACTTGACATCATATCTGGATCAACGATAGCTACAACTGGCATATCGTGAGCATCAACACAAACAAATTTTCTCTTTTTCTCTACATCTGTTATAACATAGTTGATTGTTACTTCTGCTGCAGTACCAGCAGTTGTAGAAACCGCAATAATAGGTAAACATGGTTTCTTTGTAGGTGCAACCCCCTCAAGACTTCTTACATCGCCAAATTCAGGATTTGTAATAATAATACCAATAGCTTTAGCAGTATCCATTGCTGAACCACCACCAATTGCTAAAATTGAATCAGCATTCACTTCTTTAGCCTTTTTAACACCAGCTAAAACATTTTCAATTGTAGGGTTAGGTTTAATTTCTGAAAATATTTGATAATTGATATTAGCTTTATCAAGTAGCGCTGTAACTTTAGTTGTTACATTAAACTTAATTAAGTCAGGATCAGTACATACTAAAACTGATTTAAAACCTCTCGATAAAATTTCTGGTACAATGTTTTCAATTGCTCCTTTGCCATGATAAGATGTTTCATTTAACATAAATCTTTGTGACATATATTTTTCCTCCAAATCTTTTTCTAATTATATTTTAGCACCAAATAAGTGTAATGTTTAGAGGGATTTTATAATCTTCATATACAAATAAATATAAAATGTGTTAAAATTATAATGCATTTTTTGAAAGGAATTTAGATATGAAAGATTATTGTACTAAAGTTTATGCGTATAATAAATTTATAAGAATATATGCAGCCACAACAACTAATTTAGTTGAAAAAGCTCGAACATTACATGAAACATGGCCAACAGCTACTGCGGCACTAGGAAGATTTTTAACAGCAAGTGCTATGACTAGTTTAATGTATAAAGCAGGTGAACATTTAACATTTATTATAAATGGTAATGGTGCTATCGGACAAATGGTTACAGAAGCTAGTTATGGTGTTGTTAAAGGATCTATTGAAAAACCTGGTGTCTATTTAAAATATAATAATGGACATTTAGCCGTAGGTCTTGCGGTAGGAAATAACGGAGATTTAACTGTTATTAAAGATTTACACATGAGAGAACCATTCTCTTCAATTTCTCCATTACAAAGTGGTGAGATTGGCGACGATTTTACTTACTATTTTGCAACTAGCGAACAAGTACCTTCTTCTGTTGGTCTTGGTGTATTAATCAATCCTGATAACTCAGTTAAAAGTGCTGGCGGATTTATTATTCAAGTAATGACAGGTTGTCCTGATGATGTATTAACTAAACTTGAAGAAAGACTTAAAGTATTAAAGCCTGTAAGTCAAATGGTCGATGAAGGCTTAACTCCTATTCAAATGATTGAAGAAATCGTGGGTAAAGATTATGAAATTCTAGATGAAGCTATTCCTCTAGAATATAAATGTGACTGTTCTAAAGAAAGATTTGCTTTAAAAATGGAAGCTTGTGGTGAAGAAGAATTACAAAAGATGATTGATGTTGATCATCATGCTGAAGTTGTATGTCATTTTTGTATGAAACATTATAATTTTGATGAAAACGACTTGAAAAATATATTAAACACTTTAAAAACTAAGAAAGCTACTTCTAAATAAAAATATATTTTGCTTTATTAACTGCATAAAAAAGACAAGAACTTTTTGATAAGTTCTTGTTTTTTTAAGCTTTAGTGTTTTCTTTACTATTTTTTTTAATACTTTTTTTGTATTTAATCATATCTATAACATGAGAAATAGAAAAAATAGGATGTGTAAAAGTCATGCGTGGACCTGAATACTTCATTACATCTTTAATACGTACCTTCATATCTGGCTTATAACAATGAATTTTACAGAAACTACAAAACTTTTTATTTTCTTTAAAAGGGCATTTAGAAAGTCTAAAAAGTGAATAATCTAATAATTCTTGACAATCTTTACATAGTCCCTTTT
>CAVEPF010000070.1:0-5053 GCA_963617645.1 Anaerotignum sp.
ATTTATACCTCTTATAGATGTTCGAAAAATGGAAAACTTGTTAAATTCCATAAAATAAGATCAATGTATCCTGGTAGTGAAAAAATGAAAGAAACATTAATTGCTTATGGTATTAATGAATCTGACGAACCAGCATTTAAACTAAAAGATGATCCACGTATCACAAAATTTGGTAAATTTTTAAGAAAAACAAGTTTAGACGAATTACCTCAAATTTGGGATATATTTGTAGGAAGACTTGCTATTGTAGGACCTAGATCACCAATTTTAAGTGAAGTAGAACAATACAACGAATACCAAAAAAATAGACTACTTGTAAAAGGTGGACTACTTTGTTTATGGCAAATTCAAAAAAATAGAAATAGTTTATCATTTAATGACTGGGTTAATTTAGATATCACTTATATTAATAAAAGAAGTTTATGGCTTGATTTTAAAATCATTGTAATAGGTTTCTTTATGGTTATTTTTGATAGAAGCGGAGGATAGATGGAAATTGTAATAATTTCCATCTTTATTTTTAGCCTTATATTTGCTATAATAGTTAAGGATTTTATCGTATATTTCAAAATAAAATAATTTGTGTTTTAAAAACTTACACATATACGAAAATTTAATAGAATTATCTTGGAGGAAATTTATGAAAGATATTAATTGTGCTTATTGCATGAAAGATGAAAATCCAAGTCTTTATTTAAAGTTTGGATATTTTGCATTTGAAACTCCTACTTCAAATGTATATATTTTTAGAGAACAATCTCATAAAGGAAGATGTATTGTTGCTTACAAGGATCACGTTTCTGAAATTGTTAACATTTCACAAAATGAATCAACTGCTTTCTTAGCAGATGTAAGAAATGTATCAAAGGCAATTCATAAAGCATTTAATCCTGTTAAGGTTAATTATGGTGCTTACGGGGATACAGGATGTCATTTACATATGCACCTATGCCCTAAATATAAAGATGAATTCGAATGGGGCGGAGTTTTTGAAATGAACCCTCACAGACTTGAATTAAGTGATGAAGAATTAGACAAGATTGCTAAAAATCTTTATAAAGCTTATCAAGAAGTTATTACAGAATAATAGATAACTAAATATTTAAGAAAGGAGATACGAGAAAGATAGATGAGTAAAATTAATATTATTTCTCTAGGCGGATGCCAAGAGAATGGTAAAAATTTATATGTAGTTGAAGTTGATTCGCATCTTTTTGTACTTGATTGTGGTATTAAATACCCTACAAGCGAATTGTATGGTGTAGATTATATTAGAGCTGATATGACTTTTTTACAATCTAGAAAAAAAGATATTTATGCTCTATTCTTAACTCATGCACATGAAGATTCAATGGGTGCAGTAGGGCAATTTGTTAAGTTATTTCCAAATACTAAAATTGTTGGTTCTAAATTCACATTAGCTCTTGCTAAGGATTTACTTATTAGTAAAGAAATTCCTTTTGATGAGACAAAATTTAAGATTGTCGATTCTAAAACTAAATACACTTTAGGAGATACAGGCGTAGCCGTATCGTTCTTTAATACAGCTCATAATGTACCTGATAGTTATGGTGTTATTATTCATACACCTGATGGTAATATTGTTTATACATCAAATTTCACATTTGATCCTAACCAACACCAAGCTGATTACTTAGCTATGTTTAGTGCTTTAACTCGCGCATCTAAAGAAGGTGTTTTAGCCTTAATGTGTGAGTCAGTAGGTGCTTTATCTGAAGGTGCCCGTGGTTCTATATTTGAATTTAAGCAACGTATGGAAGGCTTATTTGTAAGTTCTAAAGGACGTATGATTATTTCAATGTTCTCTTCAGATATTTTGCGTATGCAACAAATCATTAATATTTGTGGTACTTTCAATAGAAATATAGCAATATTAGGTCGTGATACACAACGTATTGTAAGCCTTGCTATTAAAATGGGCTACTTGACTTTTCCTGAAGATCGTCTTGTTAAACTTAATTATATTAATGATAAGAATACAAATAATGATCCTAATTTAGTAGTTATTGTTGCAGGTGAGAGACACCAACCATATCATACATTAACACGTATGGCTGAATGTAAAGATAGATTTGTTAATATCAATAAAAATGATAATATTGTTGTTTTAACTAATCCTTACCCAGGAACTGAGAAATTAGCTGCTAGAACACTTGATACTGTTTATAAAGTATGTACAAATGTAATCACATTTGATAAAAAATTAATTCCTGAAAGCCATGCGGACAGAGAAGAAATTAAATTATTAATCAACATTTTAAATCCTAAATATATTTTCCCAGTAATTGGAGAATATAGACATCAGTATGCACTTATTCAAATTGCTAACTGTGTAGGATTTAATGCGAAGGATAATTTAATTATTTGTGAAAATGGTGATGTTCATTCATTTACTAATGGTAAATATTTAGGCATTAAGGGCGAAGTACCTGTTGGCGAAATTATGTCTGATGGTGAAGAAATTGAAGAAGTAGGACAAGCTGTAATTAAGGATAGAGAAATTCTTGGTGAGAATGGTGTTGTAATGTTAACTGCTAACATTAACCCTCGAACTAAAGAAATTATTAGTCCTCTGCAAATTGTTACTAAAGGTTTCTCATATATTTCAGAACATCCTGAATTTGAAGATTCAATCAGGGAAGCATTTGATAAAGTTTGTGACAAACATTTATCAGGTGATAGAATCGATTGGAAAGAATATAAAGTAGATGTAACAAGAGAAATTTCTCGTTTAATTTATAAAGCTACTAATTCACACTCTCAAGGACAAGACGGACCAATTATTATTCCTATTTTAATTTCAACAGATCCTGAGCATTTATTATCACCTCGAATCAATTTAGATGAATCTAAATTAAATATTAAACGTAAAAAAGAATTTGGTAAAAAAGTTGATTCAGGTATTAAGTTTACTAAGACAAGTGATGGTAAAGAAGTTGTTATTCCTAACCTTCAAAAGTCTAGACAAAAACAAGAACGTAAACCAATTTCAAAAGAAGCTGTTAAAACTAAACAAGGATTTGCCAAGAAGACTTTCAAAAAGAGAGTTGTTAAAGGAAAAAATGTAGAAAATGCATAATTTAGATTTTATATTTACTCGTGAATCTGTTAGAGATTATACAGATGAACAAATAAAAAAAGAAGATTTAGATTTAATTTTGCATGCTGCTATGTCTGGTCCTAGTTGTGTAAATTCACGCGACTATGCATTTATTGTTGTTGATCAAAAAACAAAATTAAACGAAATTTATAATTTATTAGGACCTCAAGCTATCTCTCTTACAAAGTGCTCTTTAGCTATTGTAATACTTGCTGATATTTCTAGAAGTTTTAAAAATGGAAAAGACTATAATGTTATTGATACATCAATTTGTGCACAAAATATTATGTTATCGGCTAATGCATTAAATATTGGTTCTGTAATGTTAGGTGTTTGGCCACAAATTGATAGAGTTAATAGGCTTAATGAATATTTTAAATTACCTAGTGACTATAAAACTATGTCAGTAATAAGTTTAGGTTATAAGAAAAATAGCACAAAAGGTAAAAATCACTTTGAAAGTGATAGAATTCACTATAATGAGTTTTAAAAAATGGTATCCAGTGGATACCATTATTTTTTTAATATTTTATTTGCAAACTCTAAATATTCTTTAATAGCTCTTTCGTATTTACCAGTTTCTTTAGGGGTATAATAAGTATGGTCTTTAAAATTTTGAGGCATATAATTTTGATATACAATGTCATTTGTAAAATCATGAGGATATTTATATAAAGAAGAGTTTCCTTTTATTTCTCTATTTAATATATTATTTGGAATATCAAATTCACTTGTTTCTTCAATATCAGCTAAAGCTTTATCAATAGCACTTTCGGCACTATTCGATTTAGGAGATAAAGCTAACATAATGCAGGCAGCAGAAAGAGGAATACGAGCTTCAGGTAGACCGCACCTTTTAGCAACATTTACAGCACTTTCTACGTAGGACGCAACTTGTGGATTTGCAAGACCAATATCTTCATATGCAATAACAGATAGTCTCCTGATTATTATATCCAAATCCCCAAGTTTAATAAGTTTAGCAAGATACAATAAACTAGCATCAACATCGGAGCCTCTAATAGATTTTTGAAGAGCTGAAAGTAAATCGTAGTAGTTTAAGGATTTAGAATCTAGTTTCATAGCTTTTATACCACAGGCATTTTTAGCTTGTTCTAAAGAAATTTCGCCTGTATATAAACTAAGTGTTTCAAGCATATTTAAAGCGGTTCTAATCTCAAGTCCTGAGTTTTTAACAATATAATCTATAATTTCATCACTTATTTTAACATCTTTAAACAAAGAATTAGTTAAAGTTGTATTTTTTAATAAGTTAAAAATATCATTTTCCTTAATTGTTTCCATCTTATAAATTTGACATCTACTTCGAATGGCCGGATTTATGGCAATATAAGGATTTTCTGTTGTTAAACCAATAATTATTATTTTACCTGATTCACTATCAGGTAATAAAAAATCTTGTGTATCTTTTTTCATTCTATGAATTTCATCAATTATAACAACAGCTCTATTATAAATTTTAACTGAATCAGAAATTTCTTTTAAAACTTGTTTAGAATCGACGGACGCATTAAAAGAAAAAGATTCAAAATTATATTTTTCTTTAATGATTCTAGCTATTGTGGTTTTACCACAACCAGGAGGCCCGAAAAGAATTAGGGATCGTAATTGGTTCTTATCACACATAAGTCTTATAATGCCGTTTTTCCCAACAAGCTTATCTTGTCCGATAACTTCATCAAAAGACTTAGGTCTAATATCATATGCTAGTGGCATAAAATCACCTCAAATCAATTATACAAAAAAAATTTCTTTAATTAAATCAAAAAATATGTAAACTTGTCCTACATTATGTTTTATAATACAAGTAGAAAAAATAAGGAGGTACTTAATATGCCTAGAAAAAATCTTACAGCTAAAAGTGTTGATAAACGATATGATAAAATGTCTTTAGAAGAAGTTGAAGAATTA
>CAVEPF010000070.1:5063-8341 GCA_963617645.1 Anaerotignum sp.
GAAAGAATATATTGCCTATATTACAAGAAAAGCTCATCAAGCTCGTAGTTTATTTAATAGTGGACATAGAAAAAAATCTAGTGTAAATATTGATGAAATAAATAGAGAATGGGAAGAAAAAAAGAAAAATAATGTTCCCGAAGAAAAAGAAATCATTGCTGCTGAAGAAATGAAAAATAATAAAATAAGTTCTTCTGATAAATTAACTAATCAAACTAAAGAATTTAGAAAGAAGTATAAAATAGACATCAATACAGTTATTGATAACTTAGAAACTGTTGTTAAAGGTGTTAAATCTAAGGTTGTACTTACAAAGTACAAAGGACCTAAGAGATATTATGATTCAATTATAGATGATAAATCAAAATCAGCTTTCTATATAAATTACAAGAATATCTATAAAACAAATCTTTCTAAAGCTTTAAAAACTGTTGCCAAAAATAGAACTTTAAAATCAGATACTAAATCAATTGCTGATTTTACAAATTCATATGATTATATTGTTCGCCATAATTTATTAAGTAGAACAAATGTAATGGCACCTTCACTTGGTGGCATTACAAAAAAAGAATTTGTGAAAATGATTGATAATATATTTGCAATAAAATATACAGATGATAATGTATTTAATGATTATTTAACATGTAATGATGAAGCTATCGAATCAATGAAAACAAAAGAAATTAATACTGTATTTGATAAAGCATACACTAGTTTTGTAGAAGTATTAAAGAATAGTAAATTAGAAGAGGACCCTAATTTACGTACAGAAATATCTATGGAAAGTATTGCTAAGATCTATAATACATTAAGTAGAGTGAGCAATAGTCATGGTTTCTGGTATAGTTTATTCCATCCTTCTCAAATTAATAAAGAAAAACAAGTTATGGATGTTATCAAAAAAACTACAATTGCTGTATTCAAAAAAGATGGTAACAACATGACTGTTGACCAATTTAATGATTATTTAGGTCAAAAAATAACATTAAAACCATATATTGTAATTAGTGATAATAATCCTTTAGTTAGTCTTTATAATGTAAAATCAACAACTGGTCTTGAAGATATTAATGAAGATGATATTGTTGAAGAAGAGGCAGAACTTGAAGAGGAAAATGAAAGAAAACCTATTGATGTATCTAATGATGTTAAAGAAAATAATATAAATACAAATAGTATAAATATTATTAATGAAGACGATATTGTTAAAGACAAAGAAAATGTAAAATAATTAATAAAAAATATAAACTCTAAAGTTATACAAAGTAAAGTATGATTTTAGAGTTTTTTTTAAATACGCCAATTAAACTAAATTAATTTGCAATTTCCATTAAAATGGCATATAATTAACAGTGTAAAGGAGTTATATATGATTTTATCTATATTTTTAAGCTGCTGTTTATTATTTACATCGACTAATATTGATTTTAATGAATCTAATACAAATATTTTATCTAAAGCACAAAGTATTGGATTCGATTCTAAAAATTTAACAATTAAGAGTGCAAAAGATTTTGTTCAAAATGACTTTTTAATTGGCGAAGCTAAAGATGAAGGCTATTTTATATATAGTTATGGATTAGATGAAATTGTCGAATATTCAAATTCATCTATTTCACCTTATTATTCATATAATGAAAATCTTATTTATTCTGGTGCTACTAATTATTTTATCGAAAATAATGACAATTATTACTCTATAATTGACAAAAAATATTATGAAAAATCAAAAATAAAAAAAGTACCTGCTATAAATGTTTCAAAAGAAGATACTAAAAAGGCAAGGTCTTCAGAACCGGTTGTTACTAACTATTCTATTAAACATCCGGAATTTTATTCACAAATGTGCAAAGATAATATTGGATATTATGAAGTCGGTGATGGAATATGTGGATTTATTGGTCTTGGATTATTAATTGGTTATCAAGATACATATTATAATAATGATCTAATGGATGACAAATTTTATGAAAATAGTGACTATAAACAAGGCTTAAGGAGTAAAGAAAATTCCATTAGTAAATACTTATACGATTTAAATCCTAAATCATCAACTACTAGTAAACATATTAAAACAGTGATGAAACAATATGCATCTATAAGGAATGTTTCAATTGATTATACAAGCAGATGGGTACCATTTTTTACTGAGAATATGATTCTTGAGGCTATAAAAAATGATACACCAGTAGAATTATTTGGAAATTATGATTTTATTGATAACGTTAGTGATAAAGATGTAAATGGACATGCGATTGTAGCTTATGGGGCAAAAGTTGAAGGAAAAACATGCAAATATAGGTGTCATTTTGGTTGGAGTGGACGTTCTGATGTAACGATTACTTCATGTGTAATTGGTAGTATTTTTTATTTTAATATGGGTTAGATTATGAGAACAATTAAAAAAATTAGTTTTATTTTTATAATATTTCTTTTGTTAAGTATTTGTTCATGTAGTGGTACAAATAAACGTGATAAAATTATTTATAATTCAATTTATCAAGATGGCTCTATTACTATTAGGTTAAATAATTGTTATACGGATGCACCTGAACAATATCATTATGTGTGGTATAGAACAAAGAAAAAATATGCTGATATATATGATGAGTTATATTCGAACAATGTCAGTTTTTTAGATTTTGTGTTTGAAGACTATAAACTTATTCAAATAAATAATAGAGGAATGTATTCTTTATTATGTAAACAAGAAGAAAATAATTATTATAGAATAAAAATTTGCGAAATGTCTATGTATCTTGGTGATGGTAAATATTTCCCTTTCCCTGTATATGGATTAAAAGAAATTTCTGAATATTTAGATACGTTTGATAAATTTGAAAATCAAGATTATAATTATTTAGTAAATGCAATTAATAAATTTAATAAATATTTAAGTATTTATGATGATATAATTTTAGAAGATAAAAAAATAACATTGGTTTATAAAGATTTAGAATTAATTCTAAATTTTGATGATAATAATTTATTAACATTTTCATATATTAATAAAAGTGAAGATACTTTGATGTAGTTATTATGCTACATCTTTTTTTATTTAATTGTAACAATATGTATACTTGTTGTAAATTGTGTATATATTTTTTGACCTATCAATAAAAAAATGATAGAATAAAGAATATTTATGAGGTATTGTATGAATATTAGTAAAAAATTACTCATCAAAATTTCATATTTTTTCACTTTTATATTTCTTTGTTTCTTAACTTTAAATATAAAACTTAGTGCAAATAATCAAAGTGTTTTAAGAAGTGAAA
>CAVEPF010000070.1:8351-21082 GCA_963617645.1 Anaerotignum sp.
CACTAGATGCAAAGTTGCGTATTTCACAGAACCTAATTTTTTTGAAGAAATAAAAGATAATAATGGGAATGTCACTAAACGTTTAGGTTATGCATATGACTATCTTCAAAGTATAGGGCAATATGGAAACATAAATTTTACTTATGAAAAATTAGATAGAGCAACAGAATTAGATAAATTAATTAATAATGAAATTGATATGGTTTTAGGTATATCTAAAACACAAGAAAGAGAAGATGAGGGAATTTTATATCCTCAACTTCCAATGGGTAGCGAATCGTATTATTTGTATTCAAAAAAGGATGATTCAGAAATATATCAAAATTATGATAATTTGCATGGCAAATCTGTAGCTGTTGAAAAAGGTACTGTTTTAAGTGAAGAACTTTATAAATGGAACGAAGAAAATCAACTAGATTTACAAATATATGAATTTGAAGGTCAAATTGATAATGATTTTGATGAAATTTTTAATATCTATAACTGTGATTTAATAGCTTACTGTGATTTATATTTATCAACATCTTCAGGACTTTATCCAATCACTGAGTTTAGTGCAAGTGAAATTTATATTGCACTATCAAGCCAAAGAAGTGACTTATTAAATTTAATAAATCAAGCTCAGAGCAATATTATTCAAGATGACCAATCATTTTTAACAGAACTTGCTAATAGGTATTTTAGTGATACTCCAAGTAGAAGAATGTTATCAAGTTTAGAGAAAGCTTGGGTAAGCGAGAATGTAAGCTTAGATATAGGTTATTATGATTACTACCCTTTCGTAACAGGTAGTCAAGACGATGTAGATGGTGTTTTAGTCGAAATACTAAATAAAATTTACTCAATATTTAATATAAATATTAAATGTAATTATATAAAATATGATGATTATTCTAAAATGATTAATGACCTTAGAAATGGTGTTATTTGTATGACTTTACCATCGTATGGTTCGGTATACAAAGCTGAAAATGAAGAAATTTTAGTAACTAATAGTGTAATTACCTCAAATATTAAACTAATATATGTAGATTCTAAATTTTCACATGTATTAGATAATAATGATTTATCAAATTATACGGTTGCAATCGTAAACGATTCGCCACTTCACGAAAATTTCACTAATGAATACCTTCCTACTTGCAATAGAATCTATTGTAATGATTTAGCCGAATGTCTAGATTTAGTTAAAAACGGCAAAGCTGATTTTACATTTGTTTCAAACTATAGACAAAGTGTATGGTTAAATGAAAAAAATAATTTCACAATTGAAGACACTAATTATAAGGTGAATTATAAAATAGCCCTTTCTAAAAATTCAACTAGTTTATTAAGTATAATAAATAGAGGTCTTAATATTTTAGGAAGCGAAAATATTCAAAATATTACAATAAGTTACATTGAACAAAATCAAGTTGTACCTTTTAATTTCTTAAACTTTCTTAAAGATCATATTATAATTACAATTTTTGTAATACTTATTTTTACAATACTTGTAGTTAGTGCACTTTATTGGTGTATTTCAAAAACTAAGTTAAGACATAATCTAGAACAATTAGCTACACATGATGCGCTAACAGGAATTCCTAATAGAAGAGCTTATAATCAAGCTTTAACTGTAATAAAAAAATATCCACTAGCTCACGATTTAGTTGTTTATGTTTCTGATATTGATAATCTAAAAGTTACAAATGATACGTTAGGACACGATGCAGGGGATGAATTAATTAAAGCTTATGCTAATATAGTTAATAAATATTTTTCACAAATTGGTACACTGTTTAAAACTGGCGGAGATGAATTTATTGCTTTATTAAATTGTGATAAAGATACATTAGAAGATGCAATTAAATTAATAAATAATGAATGTCTTACTTATAAAGGCAATTTAATAGATACAATAAATTTCTCATATGGTATAAGTAAGTCTTGTGATTTTGAAAAACCTAATATTTATAATATGTTAAATGTAGCTGAAACTAAAATGTATGAACTTAAGGAGAAAAGAAAACAAAGTTCTTTAAAAGTTGGTGAAACTAAGTCGCTATTTAATTTAGATCAACTTACAAAATTATATATGATGGAAGAGTTTTATTATATTTATGGTAATTACGATAATAGCATATATAAATTAAATACTAATCCAGTTTTAATTACATTTAATATAAATTCATTTAAACGTTATAATAAGAAATTTGGTTTTGATAGTGGTTCAAAATTATTAATAGAGGTAGCAAAGCTTTTAGAAAAAACATTTGGTAAAAATAGATGTGCTAGATTTGCTGAAGATAAATTCTTCTGTATAGCACCAAATTATAATATACGTGAAAAGATAGAGCAAATTTTTGAAGATTTTAAAATTAATCATACAGAAAATTTTGTAACACTTAGAGCCGGTGTATGTGAAATTACAGGACACGAACAAATAGATGTTTATTGTGACCAAGCTCGTCTTGCATGTGACAGTGATAAATCTGAATATGAATCACATTATGTATTCTTTGATGAAAAATTAGCTAAAGATTATGAAATTAGACAATATGTAATAGAAAATATTGATAGAGCAATAGCTAATAAAGAAATTGTGGCTTACTATCAACCTAAATTTGATCCTTATACAAATAAATTAACTGGTTTTGAATCTCTTGCAAGATGGATTGATAAAGAAAAAGGATTTATTTCACCAGCTGAATTTATTCCTGTACTTGATGAATATAATATTACATATAAAATTGATTTAGAAATATTAAAGCAAACAGCTAAAAATATGGCTGAGTTAATTACTAGAGGATATAAAATTGTACCTATTTCATTTAATATTTCAAGAGTTGATTTTAATGTTTTAGATATACTTACAAATATTAATGAAATTATTGATAGTTATAATTTACCACATAAATATTTCCAAATAGAAATTACAGAAACTACAATTTTATCTAATTTGGAATTTATTAAAAAAGAAATTCGTAAACTTAAAGATAATGGTTACGATATCTTAATGGATGATTTTGGTTCAGCATATTCTTCACTTGAAACACTTAGAGAAATTGATTTTGATGAAATTAAAATTGATGGTTCATTTATGTTTAATTTTACGCAAAAAAGTAAATCAATATTAGAGACTACAATTAAATTATGTAAGGATCTTAGAATTAAGACCTGTGTTGAAGGTGTTGAAACGAATGAACAAGTTCAATTCTTGAAAAAATTAAAAGTAGAAGAAATTCAAGGTTATTATTATGGTAAACCTGAAAATTTCGAGTCTTGTGTTAAAAAATGGAATGAAAAAATTTATAAAAATTAAAGGAGAGTTATATGAAACATTTAATAAAACTTATTATAATAATAGCACTAGTGTGCGCTGCTTATTATGCAGGAGCAAATGGTGGCTTTAAAGTTGCATACGAAAATGCAAAAACAAATATTGAATCTTGGGTTAATAATTTTAAGGGATTTTCAATTGGAGAATCTAATGAAAGTGAAAATTATGTGCATGATGATTATATTTATGTAACTGCTCAAGATACTAGTTACGATGAAATTAAAGAAGGTATAAAAGAAACATATTATAAAGAATTAACTGTTTTAGATTATAAAAATATTTCTAATAAATCTGGAAAATATGATGTAATAATCACATATAAAAATGAAGATGACGAAAAATGCAAAGATAAACTTACTTTATGTGTTTGTAATAATCCGAGTAAAATAAAAGTTAATGTATTAAGCCACGATACATACTCTAATCAATTTAGTTTAACCATTAAAATTACAAATTTAACTGATGAAAAGATTAATAAAATTAGTTTTTTATATATGAATGTTGCGGATTCTGATGAAAACGAACTTTGTTCTGCTATGTTTAAAGATATTGATGTAACTATACTTGCTAATGGTAGTGAAACACATACATTAAATTTTAATTATAATTATTTAACTGATTATTATAAAGAAAATTATAAAAAATATATTGGTTCTTGGGATACTTATTTTTATTGGTTAGAAATTATCTAAATATATATTTTAATTTCTCTTGAAATTCTATTTCTTTTTGATATAATTAATTTGTCTTAAGAGAGTAGATGACCTCAATAGAGGTTATAATTTCGTCATCACGGAGAAATCCCGGAATTGTATTAAATATCAAGACTTAAGTATGATTTCATACTAAGTCTTTAGACAAGTATGAAAATACTTGTTTTTTTTATGGAGGAGTTTATGGAAAAAGAGAACAAAGCTTATGAAACTCTAAATTTAAGTGACTTAAAGACGGACTTAAATTGTGATTTTGATAATGGTTTAAATTTAGACGAAGTAAGCAAAAGACAAGAAAAGTACGGTAAAAACGAATTAAAAGAAAAAGAAAAAGATTCGTGGTTCAAAATTTTTATTTCGCAATTAAAAGATCCTATGATTTATGTTTTATTTGCGGCAATATTAGTTACTATAATTGTTTCAATCTATGATACAGTTAAATGTATAAGAAATGGTGAAAAATTCAATTTCCTTAAAGTTGGTGATTGGCCTGATGTAATTATTATTTTAGCTGTTATTATAATTAATGCTATTATAGGTACAGTTCAAGAAATTAAAGCTAATACAAGTTTAGATGCACTTAAAAAGATGTCAAGTCCTGAATCGCTTGTTATTCGTGATTCAAAAAAAATTAAAGTTAAATCAAGTGAACTTGTTCCTGGTGACTTAGTTGTTATTGAAGAAGGAGATACAATTGGTGCTGATTTAAGACTTGTTGAGTCGGTTAATTTAAAATGTGCTGAATCAAGTTTAACAGGAGAATCAGTTCCTGTTGAAAAAGATGCAAATGTCGTGTTTAGTGATACTGTAGGTATTGGAGACAGAACTAATATGTGCTTTATGTCTACTACAGTTTCTTATGGTAGAGGTAAAGGTATTGTTGTAAATACTGGTATGAATACTGAAATTGGTAAAATTGCGGATGCACTTGAAGATGCAGATGACGAAGAGACTCCACTTCAAAAAGTGCTTGCAAAATTATCAAAATTCTTAGGTTATTTAACTCTTGGAATTGTTATTGCAGTATTACTTGCTGAGTTTGTGTGGATTTTTATTGATGGTAATCAAGAAAATGTAGACTCATGGATTGACGCAGTATTATCTGCTATTTCTCTTGCGGTAGCTGCTGTACCTGAAGGTTTAAGTGCTGTTGTTACTATCGTTTTATCTCTTGGTGTTCAAAGAATGGTACATGCTAATACTATTGTTAGAAAATTACCTTCAGTTGAAACACTTGGTGCCGTAAGTGTTGTATGTTCTGATAAGACTGGTACACTTACTCAAAATAAAATGACTGTAGTAGAAGCTTATGTAAATAACACTTATTATAAACAAGAAGAATTTAAAAAAGAAAATGATGATAAGATGTTAAGAACTCTAGCTTCTGGTATGTCTTTATGTTCGAATGCTACTGTAGATGAAGGATTATTTGGTGATCCTACTGAAATTGCTTTAGTAGCTTTTGCAAATGATTTTGACATGCATAAGAAGGATTTAGAGGATAAAACACCTCGTGTTAGTGAATATCCTTTTGATTCAGTTAGAAAGATGATGTCAACAAAACACACTACAGAAGATGGTTCGATTATCTATACTAAAGGTGCCCTTGATTCTATATTAAAACATACAACTCATATATTAGAAAATAATGTTGTACGTGAAATTACAAATGAAGACCTTGAAAATATTAATAAAGCAAATGCTTATTTTGCTGATAATGCACTTCGTGCTTTAGCTTTAGCTTATACAAATAAAGACGAGATTGAAGAATCTGATTTAATATTTGTAGGTCTTGTTGCTATGATTGACCCTGCTCGTGAAGAAGCTGCACCTGCAGTTAGTAAATTTAAAGAAGCTGGTATTATTACAGTCATGATTACTGGTGACCATAAAGATACAGCTTATGCAATTGCTAAAAAGTTAGGTATTGTTGAATCAAAAGAACAATGTTTTACTGGTGCTGATGTAGATAAAATGTCAGAAGAAGAACTTAGAGAATGTGTAAAGAATGCACGTGTATTTGCTCGTGTATCTCCTACAAATAAAGTTCAAATTGTTAAAGCCTTCCAAGCAAATGGAAATATTTGTGCTATGACAGGAGACGGTGTAAATGATGCTCCTTCATTAAAACAAGCTAATATTGGTATTGCAATGGGTATAACAGGTACAGATGTAGCAAAAGGGGCTGCTGATATGGTACTTGTTGATGATAACTTTGCATCTATCGAAAAAGCTTGTGAAGAAGGAAGAGGAATGTACGCAAACATTAAGAAGACTGTTATCTTCTTATTATCTTCAAATATTGCTGAAGTTTTAATAATGTTTGTTTTAATTTTAATAGGTCTACCTGCTCCTTTAATTGCTATTCACTTACTATGGATTAACTTAGTAACTGACTCATTACCTGCTATTGCACTTGGTATGCAACCAAAAGAAAAAGATGTAATGAAACAAAAACCTCGTGATCCTAATGAAGGAATATTTGCAAATGGTGGTTTAGCTGTTACATTAATTTATGGTGCTATTTTAACAATTGGTGTAATTTTAGCTTACTTTATTCCTGCTTGGGAAAATGGAATTCATCATTTATCTCATATTAAAGACTATTATGAAACTAATGAAGAAATTTTACACCAAGCTCAAACTATGGCATTCACAGCTCTTGCATTTGGTGAATTAATTCACATGATTGGTATGTCTGATGTTAATCATTCATTCATTCATGTCTTTAAAGATAAGAATAAGATGATGGCTATTGCCTTTGTTGTTGGTATTTTATTACAATTAGTTGTAATTGAAGTTCCTGCTGTTCGTTTAGTATTCTCTACAGCTAACTTAGATGCTGTTGAATGGGTATGGACGATGGTAGTATCATTTATTCCGTTAATTCTTCATGAATTAATTGTATTTGGTAAATATATTTATCAAAAGAGAAAAAATAAATAATTTAATTAAAGAAGACACTTATCTTAATTAAGATTTGTGTCTTTTTGTTCATATTCTTTTTAATTTTATTATTTATCTAGTATAATATGTGTGAGGTATTTTATGAAAATTATAGAAGGTTATCTAGATTATCTAGAATATAAAACTTATTATAGAATTGTTAATCCAAACGGAAAAAATACACCACTTTTGATGTTACATGGTGGTCCTGGTTCAACTCATAATTCATTCGAATTATTTGACGACTTAGCTTTTGAAACTGATAGACCAATTATAATGTATGATCAAATTGGTTGCGGAAAATCTATTACACCAAAAGGACATAAAGAACTTTGGAATAAAGATACGTGGGTAAATGAACTTATTAATTTAAGAGAAAAACTTAATCTGAAGGAAGTTCACCTTTTAGGTCACTCTTGGGGTGGTATGTTACTAATTATTTACATGATTGAAACAAAACCAGAAGGCGTAAAATCTATTACTTTATCTTCAACTCTATCAAGTGCTTCATTATGGGATAAAGAATGCCATAGACTTATAAAATTAATTGACCCTAAATATCAAGAATTACTATATAAATATGAAAAATTAAATGATTTTAGTTCTCCTGAGGCAATCGAGGCATTAAACTATTATTACGAAAAATTTGTTTTTGCAAAAACAGAAAATGACCCTGAATGTTTAAGAAGAAGTAAACCTGATAGCTCTGAGTCTTATGAAACAGCTTGGGGAAAATCTGAATTTAGGCCAACTGGGACCCTTAAGAATTATGAGTATACTGATAGACTTTGTGAAATTAATATTCCTACTTTAATATGTAGCGGTGTAAATGATGAATCAACTCCTCTTCAAAATAAAATAATGTATGAGAATATTAGTGGCCCTAAAAAATGGATTTTATATCCAAATAGTAGACATAGAACTTATTTTGAGGATTATGATTTATATATGAAAAATCTTAAAGAATTCTTATCACATTGGGATTAATAAAACATATGACAAAAATTGATTTAATTACAGGGATGCTTGGTAGTGGTAAAACTACATTTATTAAAGAATATGCATCGTATTTATTAAGTAAAAATCAAAAGATATGTATAATAGAAAACGATTTTGGAGCTATAAATGTTGATTTATTACTAATTTCAGAACTTGGTGTAGATTCTGAGATGGTAATTGGGGGCGACAAAGACTGCCACAAAAGGAGACTTAAAACAAAATTAATTTCTTTGATACATAAAAAATACGACAGAGTAATTATTGAACCCTCTGGTATTTATGATACTGATGAATTTTTTGATTTAATGTATGAAGATACAATAGAAGAAAATTATGAAATAGGTAATGTATTTTGTTTGTATGACATTAATACGAGTAATTTATCATACGAGGAAGCATATTTATTTGTTTCAGAGTCTGCTAACGCCTCTAAATTAATCGTATCTAAAAGAGATAATTTAAAATTGAATGTTAATATAGATTATATTAATCAATTGCACAAAGATTTTAATTCAACTAGGGTATTTAATCAAAATGATTTAATTTATAAGGATTCTATTAATTTTGATGATATTATTAACAGTGGATATTATTTAAGTGATCATGTTAAGGTAAATGTAATAGAAAATAATGATTTTGAAACAAAATATATACTTGATAAAAATATCACATTAGCTAAAATAGAAGATATTTCAAATCTTATATTTGATATTAAATACGGAGAAATCGAAAGAGTTAAAGGATTTATTTTTGACACAAAATATTATAAAATCAACCTAACTAAAAATGAAAAAGAAATTAAAGAGTCTAATGTTGGTCAAAAAGTAATAATTATAATTGGTAAAAATTTAAATCATGAACTTATTGATAAATTGTTTGAATAAACAAACACTATTATTTAAAAAAGTATATTTTTATAATATAATATAATATAATTAAATTTGAAAGGATAATAATATGGAAAAGAAATTAAGAGTAGCCATTGTAGGAGCTGGTCCTGCAGGTTTAGCCGCAGCTAAAGATTTATTAACTGCTGGTGTAAGTGTTGATATTTATGAAAAAGAAAATTTTGCTGGAGGAGTAATGGCATTTGGAATTCCTGCATTTAGAATTAAGTTAGATGCTGTTAAGAAGTCAATTGACCCTGTAGTTAATTTAGGTGGTAATTTTATATATAATAAAGATTTAAAAGAATCTGATTTTTTAGAATTAGCTAAAGAATATGATTATGTATATTTAGCATTTGGTTTAACTAAGGTAAGACATTTAGGTATTAAAGGTGACGATTTAGAAGGTTCTTTAAATGCACTTGAATTCTTAAGAGATTTCAATTTCTGTGATAAATTAAATATCACAAACGAAACTCCAAAATTATCTGGTACTGTAATTGTTGTAGGTGCAGGTAATGTTGCAATGGACGGCGCAAGAAGTGCTGTTAGATGTGGTGCTGATAAAACTATTATTGTTTATAGAAGAAGTAGAGAAGAAGCACCTTGTACTCCTCAAGAAATGAAACAAGCTGAAGAAGACGGCGTAGAGTTAAAATTCTTAACTAATCCAGTTGAAATTATTGGTGAAAATGGTCATGTAAGTGCTTGCAAATGTGAGGTTATGACTTTAGGTGAAGCAGATGAAAGTGGAAGACGTAGTCCTGTTGGAACTGGTGAATATGTAACTATTCCTTGTGATTATGTAATTTCTGCTATTGGTCAAATTCCTGATAAATCTGTATGGAATGTTGGCAAAATCACTACCAACCATGATTATGTAGCATCAAGCGAAAATTTTGGTGAAGCTTACAAAACAAACATCGACAATATTTTCACAGGTGGAGATGTTGTTAAGGGTGCTAAAACAATTGGTGTAGCTCTTAAGTGTGGTAAAGATTTTGCTAAATACGTTTTAAGTCAAAACAAATAGGATTTTTAAAATGGTTAAATTTAGTATAAATGAAGATTCAATGTCTAAACATTATAAGCAAATATTTTTTTATAGAAATAGATATTCACTTATAATATCTTTAATATTAATTTATGTTTGGATAGCTCTTGGTATTTATGGTTATGCAAAACATAATAATAGTACTATTTACTTAGCATTAGGGTTTATCTGTTTAGAATTATTTTTAATTTTAATGAATTATATTTCATTAAATAAAACATTAAAACAAGCTTTAAAATCATTTAATGATTTATATCCATCAGGCGAAAGAATTTGCGAAGTTAAACTTGTTAATAATACTATTAACATTAAAGAAATAGTTTTAGGAACAGAGAGTAATATAAAAGTAGAAAATATAAAAAGCACTAAAATTTTAAAGTCTATTATTATATTTAAATTAGTTGATAAAAATTATATTTATCTTCCTAAAAATGATGAAATTATAAAAGAACTTAATATAAAAACAAAAAAATTTATATAAATTAAGTGCACCGAAAGGTGCATTTTTTTTGCAAAAATTAAAAAAAATCACTTACATAAAAAAAATCTTTTTGTTATAATTAAAATAATTGTGAAATAAGTGATCTAAGGAGTATCTTAATACTTACAGCCCCTGCTTTTGTAGCAATTTTTGAATTACTATTAAAGGAGGTTTATATGGATAATAGTAATTATTTATTAGAAGAAAAGCCAGGAAAATTGTTAATAAAATTTGCAATTCCTTGTATTTTATCCCTTTTGATCAGTGCTTTATATAATATTGTCGATCAAATATTTATTGGAAATTCATCTGTAGGTGCAATAGGTAATACAGCAACTACAATTGTTTTCCCATTAACTTGTATTGCATTAGCATTTGCTCTAATGTTAGGAGACGGATGTGCTTCGTATATGTCGCTTGAAGCCGGCCAAGGCAATAGTAAACAAGCCGATAAAGCAGTTGGTACAACTATTAGTGTTGGAGTTATTATAAGTGCAATCTTTTTAATTATTTGTTTTCCTGCATTAAGTCCTATTTTGTCATTTTTTGGTGCTAAAACTAGTGAAGCACTTAAATATAGTATTGAATATGGAAGAATTATTTTAATTGGTGTTCCTTTTTATATATTAATGAACGCTATATGTTCAATAATTCGTGCCGATGGTTCACCAAAAGTTGCCATGATTTCCCTTGTTTTAGGTGCAGTTATTAATGTTGTTTTAGATGCTATATTTATCTTAGGATTAGATATGGGTTTAACAGGTGCAGCTCTAGCTACAATCATTGGTCAAATCGCATCATTTGTAGTATCGGTTGTTTATTTATTTAAACCTAAAACATTTAAACTAAATTTAAGTTCATTTAAAATTGATCTAAAATCAATAACTCATATTGTTAAACTTGGTTTTTCATCATTCTTAACGCAAATTTCAATTGTAATTGTTTCAATTGTATCAATGAATTTACTTGCTAAATATGGATTAGATTCTAAATACGGTGCAGATGACCCACAAGCTATTTTTGGTATAGTTATGAAAATATTTACAATCGCTGTAAATATTTCAGTAGGTATAGCTGCAGGTGCACAACCTATAATAGGTTACAATTATGGTGCTAAAAGATTTGATCGTGTTAAAAAGTTATTATATTTAATTATTGTTTCAAATGTAATTATTGGTGTAATATTTACTATTTTATTTGAAACAATTCCTGGTCCAATTATTAGATTATTTGGTTCAAATTCAAAAAATCCTGACTTATATATTGAATTTGGTATTAAAACAGTTAGAATCTATTTAGCATTTATTTGTTTCACTTTAACAGAAAAAGTAGTTGCTATATATTTACAAGCTGTAGGTTCACCTATTAAAGCTACTATTTTATCTCTACTTAGAGATGTAATAATATTAATTCCTGCAATGTGCATTTTACCAATATCCATGGGAATTGAAGGTATTTTATATTCATCTTGGATTACAGATATTGTATCTATAATTGTAACTATTGTATTTGTAGTTTTAGAGATTAAAAAATTAAGCGCCCAAAGTATTGAAAAATAATTCACTTTATTAGTTGACACTAACAAAAAAATATTATATTATATTTACAGGCGTTAGTAAAAACTAACAGTAAATATTTACTGGTTTTATAGTCTAAGTTCAAACTTAGGCTTTTTTTTCTTTTCTAAATAATTTATACTATAAATAAGGTTTTTTGGGTGTATAGTTATGGAAAATTTTTTAAACATTATTACAAATAAATATGAATTAATTTTATCAATTTCTCTAGATTTAAAATATGAAGTAGTATATGGTGAAGAGACTCGAAGAAAAGAAAAAATTGTGCCAATAAATTCAAATGGTGATTATGATTTTTTCTTAAACGATAATATATTTAGATATCTAGAATTTGAGAATGAAAAAGAAAAGAAGAACTTTTCACTTGATAAAGTAAAATATGAACTTAAAAAGGATTCAATATATTCATTTGTTGCTACCTTTAGACTTAATAAAGAATTAAGGGATAAACGTTTTAGTTTTTTATCTAATGCAAATGCTATTGTAATGCTAGTTGAAGATTTAACTAAATATAGATTAAATACTTTTTTAGATACAATTAAAAAAACAAATATTCCCTCTATTCTTTATGAAATAAAAAATGATGAAATTATTTATCATGCAATATATGTTTCTAACTCATTTGCAGATTTATTAAAAAAAGATTCAACAAATATTTTAAAAACTATTAAAGACAAACATCCGTTTGATTATTTAACAAGTGATATAACAAATAAGCTTTTAGATGAAATCAGTGGTAATGAGATAAATGG
>CAVEPF010000071.1:0-2613 GCA_963617645.1 Anaerotignum sp.
ACATAATATTAAGCCTATTGTAGGTCTTGAAATAAATTATTCTTATAATGGTTATACTGGTTTTATACTTGCGTATGCTAAAAATTTAGAAGGTTATAAAGAACTTACTAAAATATCTAGTGAAAATAAATTAAACGATAAAATATACGATTTATCAGAACTTTATGAATTTAAGAATTTAATTTTTGTAAGTACTTATTTTGAATCTGTATTTTATAATAAGAATGAATATGAATTAGAAAATATCATTAAACCATATTTAAAATTAAATGAATTTAGTCTAGGTTTAGATGTTTCAAGAAATAATGATTGCACTACTTTATATAATTTTGCAAAAAAAAATAATATAAGTGTATTACCTTTAATGAGAACTCTATATAATAATCAAAATGATAGAATACTATATGAAACATTATCAAAATTAGGAAATAATAATATATTAGAGGGTAATTATTCTTATAAAGATAAAAATGAATTAGAAAAAGAATTTCTTAAGTACCCTTTAGTTTTTACTAATTTAGATATGTTTCTATCTAAAATTGAAACATATAATATTAAAGCAGAAATATCCCTTCCTCATTTTCATAATACACTTAATTTAACTAGCAAAGAGTATCTTAATTATCTATGTACAAAAGGCTTAAATAAGAGACTAGTTAGAGATAACAATTTAGACAATAAACTTTATTTTGATAGACTTAATTATGAATTAAGCGTTATTAATAAAATGGGATTTGATGACTATTTTTTAATAGTGTGGGATTATGTTTTATATGCTAAAAAGAATGATGTTTTAGTAGGTCCTGGTAGAGGTAGTGTATGTTCATCTTTAGTTGCATATTCACTTGGAATTACTAATGTTGATCCTTTAAAATACAATTTATTATTTGAACGTTTTTTAAATATTGAACGTGTTACAATGCCTGATATAGATATTGATTTTCCAGATGATAAACGTAACTTTGTATTAGAATATGTTAAAAATAAATATGGTAATGATTGTGTTGCCTCAATTGTAGCTTTTTCTACAATTCAAAAAAAATCTATAATAAGAGATTTAGGGAAACTTTATAATATTGATTCTTTAAAACTTAAAGTTATTTCAAATTCATTAAATAATTCTGATATTGATACATTACTTAAAGAATATGAAAACAATGAAGAAATTTATAATTTCTTATTACTTGCAAGTCGCCTTGAAGGATATCCTAAGACTTTAACAACACATGCATCTGGTATTATCATTTCTGAAAAACCATTAACTAATTATGTTGCACTTCAAAAAGGATCTCTTGATTTATATCAAACACAATTTGAAAGTGATGATTTAGCTAATATTGGATTACTTAAAATGGATTTCCTAGTTTTAAGAAATCTTCAAATAATTGATAGAACACTTAAATTAATTCCTATATTAGATAATGTAAGTATTAATAAGATTCCTTTAGATGATAAAGCTACATTTGATTTGTTATCAAAAGCTGACACTTCTTTAGTGTTTCAATTAGAAGGAGAAGGTATTAGAAAAACACTTAAAAAATTAAAACCTAATTCCTTTAATGATATAGTAGCTTTACTAGCATTATATAGACCAGGGCCTATGGAAGAAATCGATAATTATATTGCTAGAAAAAATGGTGCTAAATTTGAATATATACATCCGCATTTAGAATCAATTTTAAAAGAGACATATGGAATTATTGTTTATCAGGAACAAATTATGCAAATAGCTCATAATTTTGCTGGTCTAAGTTTGGGTGAGGCTGATATTTTAAGAAGAGCTGTATCTAAGAAAAAGGTTGACGTTTTAAATAGTGAAAGAGAAAAGTTTGTAGAGTCTTGTGTAAAAAATGGCTACGAAAAAGATGTTAGCAATAAAATATACGATTACATAGTGAAGTTTGCTGAATACGGATTTAATAAAGCTCATGCGGTAGGATACGCAATTTTGTCTTACCAAATGGCATATCTAAAGGCAAATTTTGTAAAAGAATTTATGACCGCAGTTTTAAATGTGGGTTCCTCTAACAATGAAACTTATGATTATATTGAATATTTAAAAAGAAAAAAAATAAAGATTTATAATCCTAGTATAAATGAATCTGATCTAGAGTACAAATTATATAAAGAGGGAATATTAATTCCATTAACTAAAATTACTACAATTTCAAAAACAAAAGCTTTAGAAATTATAAATAACAAAGAAAATGGATATATTAGTTTTGAAGACTTCAAAGAAAAAAATAATTTAAGTAATGATGAAATATCTAATTTGATATTTTCTGGTTGTTTTGATGAATTTGGTAAAACTAAAAAAAATTTATTTGAAAATAAAAAAGGTTATGCCTATTTAGACGATTTAATTGATGATAAAAGTGAGTTTGAGATTGAGTATTTAAGAGAAAATGAAGCAAAAACTTTAGGATTAAATATAAAATATGATATTTTTAATGATTTAGGTAATTTATATAAAAAATATAAGTGTTTAAATATTAGATCCCAATTAAAATCTAAAGAAATTAAAACAATAGTTAAATTTAATAATATTAAAGAAATAAAAACTAAAAATTCTACATTAATGCTAGTGGGTATTTTAACTGATTCCTACAATGA
>CAVEPF010000072.1:0-3084 GCA_963617645.1 Anaerotignum sp.
ATGAACTTCTTATACAATTTGTATAGGAGGTTTTTTTAATGCGTTATAGTGAAGAATTTAAAAATCAAGTTATTGAAGATTTTAAATCTTGTCCATTTTATAAGACAATATTTACTAAGTATAATCTTGAATGAGGTTCACTTAAAGCTTGGGTAAGAAAAGTATGTTTAGATGTACCATCATTAATATATGAATATGAATATGGTGAAGTTACTAATAAGATTGTTCTGTCTAAATTCATTAAAATATCAATTATTTAAGGAGGTAGGAACGAAAATGATTGATTTATCAAATGTAACAGAGATATATGTTTATAACGAAAAATATGATTTGAGAATTCAATACAAGGTCTATCAACTTTAGCTAAAAGGCTAGTTCCTATTTCTGATGCAGTTCATAAATTATTTATATTTTTTGGTACAAATAAGAAAAGTGTTAAGATTTTAGAACTTGATAGTGATGGATGATTTCAAATAAATTAGATATTATACCAGTTAAATTATTTGTATATGCTAAAAATTAATACTTTAGTATAATTCTTAAGAGTCTGCTTTAGATAAAACTATTAATTATTTACTAAATGATTTAAAAAGATGCCTTGAAAATTGACATATAGAACTAATAGTTTTAGTGAAAGAAGTATTCGTACATTTGTTATCTTAAGAAGAAAATTGTTTGTTTGCAAATACTGAGTTGATGCTAAATCTTCACTTTTGATAAGTATTGTATAAACAGCCAAAATAAATGGATTAAACCCTGATGAATATATTAAGTATGTTTTAGAATCAATTGATAATGTAAAGACTAGAGAAATAGATTCGTTATTACCATTAACAAAAAAGGTATTTGATAATTTTAAATATAATAAAAATTACCTAGATTAAAAGTTAAAAATTAGTCTAGGTTTTTTAGTGAAGTATATGGAATTGACGCTTACATTATACTAGTAATAGTTATGTTGTATATTTTCTATTTCAAAAAAATAATCATCTTAATTAAAATAAAAAACTCAAAACACTGTAATGGTTTGAGTCAAATAGACAGTATGCTATGATGCTACCTTCAACGATTACATGTAGCACTACTGTTTTAAAAATATAAAGTTTATTAAAAAGTTTTTCTCGAAAAAACAAACTAAAAAATTTAGGTATCAATACATATCAGTTATCATTTTAATATGATTAATAACTAAGTCAATATAACTATTATTCATTCTTAAGAATTGATAACCAATCACGTTTTTTATATAAAAAACGAATTATATTAATAGTCTTTGTTTCTTCATCAATTGTGAAAAAAGCAATATAATTATTAATTAATATAAAGCGAATTCCCCAATGTGACAAGACTGGATCATCAATTACTCTAAATCTATTAGGCATTTCTATTAAAGACTCTAACTGGGTTTGAATAGAATTAAGTAACTTGTCTGCTGCGATTGGATTCTTCAAAGTATATTCAACATAATCACATGCTTCAATTACGTCACGTTCAGCTTTGAAAGTAATATTAATTGAATATATCATCTTTTACGACGCGCCTTTATATCAGATATACTTTGAGATAGAGTTTTTACATTTCCAACCTTAACATCATCTAGACCTTCCTTAAGCTTGGTATAAAGTTCATACTTACTAACTAATTCTTCATAAGTCTCTATACTCATAACAGCTAAATCACCTTTACCATTTTTTGTTATAAATATTGGTTCAGAATAGTCATGGCAAAATGTAGAAATTTCATTATAATTATTTCGTAAATCAGCACTTGATTTTATTATTGGCATAATATTTATCCCTCCTTTATATACACAAATTATACACAAATTTTTTTATATAATCAATAGTAAGGGTCAATTCCCCTATATTTAAATTAATTCAAACTTCTTATACAATTTTGTATAGGAAGTTTTTTGCTAGTTATAGTGAATAATATGAAAATAAAGTTATTGAAGATTTTATATATTGTCTATTTTATAAGATAATATCTGCTAAGTATAATCTTGAACCTGGAGCTCTTAAGGCTTGGGTTAGAAAGAAATGTTTAGATGTACCATCATTAATAGATAAATATGAATCTAGTATAATTACAAATAAGTTGAGATATATGTTTATAACGAAAAATATGATTTGAGAATTGGAATACAATGCTTATGTAAAATTTTGATGGATTCAATTAAAAGATTGCATTAGTAAAAATAGAAATAGATATTAAAAAAGAAAAAGCAGAATTAAATTATTGATTCTTTAATCTAATTAATCAAATAAGATTTTGATCAGGAAGGTTGGTTTAGTAGAGATCTAACATGGCAATGAATGTTAATCCTCTAAAGCCAGACTTTTATTTTTATGCATTTGATTTTAAAAATATTTTTAAGAAGTAAATAAGATCAACAATTATATTCAAATGTAAGCAATTGAAATCAAATGCTTGACATTTTGAATTATAAGCTTATAATATAATTGTAAGGAGATGAATGGATATGGCGAACAATTTGGTACAATTTAGATTAGACGAAACTTCAAAAATACAAGCGTCGATTATATGCAACAAATTAGGAATTGATTTACAAACATATTTACGTATGAGTATTGCAAGATTGATTTCTAACAATGGTATTCCATTTAATATGGTTTTAGACAATGAACAATCTGAAGGGATGAAAGCTCTCTTGGAAGCTGGAAGAATCTCTAGAGAAAATGGTAACTCAGAAATGACTCTAGATGAAATTAATGAAGAAATTAGATTAGCAAGAGTTGAAAGAGAAACTAAAAACAAATGAAGTTCTATGTAGTTATTGACACAAACGTTATAGTTAGTTCGGTACTTAAACCTGACTCAAACCCAGGTAATGTTTATAATTTTATTCAGCAAGGAATAATTATTCCCTTAATAAATGAAAAAATTGTATCGGAATATGTAGAAGTCCTATCTCGTTCCAAATTTCATTTATCTATTAGTATAGTTAACAAAATTGTCCAAGGTATTGTAAAATACGCTATTTCAGTAGATGAAGAATATATTGATATTGAACTTCCAGATGAAAAAGATAGAGTGTTCTATGAAGTTACAATGAAATCAAAT
>CAVEPF010000073.1:0-2055 GCA_963617645.1 Anaerotignum sp.
ATGTAATTCCATCTTTATACTCTTTTAAAAAAGACTTATATCTTTTAATTAAATCATTATATAAAGATATAGTTTCATTTAAGATATTATTCTTTTGATCAATATAATCATCCAATAATTCAATGTTTAAAACTTCATTTATATCTAGCATTATTTGATCCTCTCAATCTTTAAACTATTAATTTTGTTAATTAAACTTTCTTTTTTTCTAGAAAAATATCCAAGTTTATTAATAGCTTCAATATCTACATTATCTAAGCATTTATAATCTTCTTTAATAATTGCACTAATTATTGTATCAGTATATGTGAAGTCTTTGCCTTCTCTTATTTCCATCATCTTTAACATATTAGTTTTATCTAAAACAATATATATGATTTTAGCTAAATCAATACGAGATTTTTTCTTTAATTTATTAGCATAATCAATAAGTATATCTTCATTTTCTTTAGTTTCATTATATATATTTATATTATTTACTATATCATTTAAATAGAAATAATCTTCACCAGTGTAAAATGATAGGTTTTCTTTTACACTACTAAAATCTAGATTTCTAAATGATTCAAGAGCTCTAAAGTAATAATTAATTTTATTTGATAACATTTCTTCAAGGAACAAATCAACATTTGATTCAAGTAAAGGTTGAATTAATTCATTTAAAGCATCTTTTGTATTTGAACCTAAAATAGTTTCATCTTCAATTTGTAAAAAATTAGTTTTACATCTAGTAATACCTACATATAATCTATTATAGAATATTCTAGCAGCACGTGAATAAGATAAATTATCACTAAATATATTTTCGTATTCTTTAGGGCTCGAAGTACACAAATTGTATACAACTACAAAATCATTTTCTCTGCCTTTAGCTTCACTTACAGTATAAACATCTTTTTCATCTACTTTATATTTTAAAATAAATTCTTCTTTAATTTTAGAGTCACTTACAACATACATAATGTTATTATTTTTAGATGAGGTAATTTGACTTAACATTATATCCCCAATTTTTTTATTTAAAACAAGGTTCCCGTTTGTTTCAAATGCATAGGCTTTATTACTTGTAAGAGGTACATAATTTGATAAATCTTCAAGTCCAAATAATTCTTTACCTTTTTGTCTTAAAGCTTCAAGTTCTTTACATATTGCATCAGAATATCTGTAAGTTGAAGATAATATTTGTTTCTTATAATCCTCAATTTGATTTACCATAAACAACGTTTCAACATTTTCATATTGAATAAATGTTTCATTTATAGTTTGTTCAAAGTCACCAAAGAAATGTATTACACCACGATTATTTAAATTATAATTTAATCTAATTAAAGCATGTAATTGTCTTTCAGTTAAATCTTGGAATTCATCAACTATAATAGTTTTATAAATGCCTTTAGCTAATATTTGATCTAGATTTTCTGTAATCATATAAGCTAAATCATTATCATCATATAAATTTAAACTATCTAGATAAGATTGATAAGAAACGCAGACATCATATAATAATTTAGCTTCATCTTCAAAATTTTGTCTTGTTTCTCCGCGATATCCTTCAATTAAACTAGTCTCTCTTAAGAATAAATCATAGTAATCTATATATCTTTTGTTTTCTCTAACTGGATTAGCAAAATCATAATATTTGTTGAATGCAAAATACAAATCATTTAGAGTTTTAAAGTTATCTAATTGTTTAAATGTTTCTTTATATTTTTTTGAAATCTTATTAAACCACTCACTAAAAGACTCTTCACTTGGTTCATCAGTAAATTCAACATAATCATTTAATACACCAAGCAATAATGATACTTTAGTTTTTGTTAATTTGAACTCATCTTTTAAAAATACTTCAATCTCGTTTTGACTAACTTTGTTAATTATTTTTCCTTTATAAATTCCTCTAAAGAATAAATATGGATAATTAATACCATAAGTTTCAATTAATTTATTTAAATTAGTAATATTTATTTTATTAAGTCCTGGATAATCTTTATTTTTCCACTCTATAAAAGTATTAATAGAGGCTAAATTAAAATTTATTGTATCTTTTTCAGTTGG
>CAVEPF010000074.1:0-5529 GCA_963617645.1 Anaerotignum sp.
TAAAAGATAAAGAATATTTAAGTACTTTAGGATCTTATAAAGGTGATGTATTACTTCTTGGTATATCATATGATTCTAAAACGTTAAAACATAGTTCTAAAATTGAATATTTTAAAATTTAATTTTTATTTGAAAAAGTTATTGATAGATTAAGAGATTATCTATTAATAACCATAAATTTATTAATTAATTTTTAAATGTTTTTTCAATATCTTGTGAAAATGTCCTAAATATTTCTAAACATTAGCGGAAAAATTTTCCGCTTTTTTTAATAAGTTCTATGTTTATGAGCATTTTCAGTCTATTTTTCAAATGATCTTCTTTTCAATAGAAATTTTGAACGTTTTTTGTGTATGACAATTAAGACATTGTCCCTTGATAACCATATTTAGTAATTAATATTTAATATTTTTCTTGTATATATATATGATAAAATATTTTTCGTTAAGGAGAATTGATATGATAGAAAAACTTAAAAATAAGAAAACATTATTTATATCATTAGGATCATTATGTGCACTATTATTGTTAATAGTTATCATTGTTGTATGTGTTAATGCAAATCATAAACATACTTATTCAACAACATGGTCTAATAATGAAACAAGCCATTGGCATGATGCTACTTGTAAACACGATGTAAAAAGTGATGAAGAAGATCATACATATGGTGAATGGGTTGTAGTCTCAGCTGCAACAGAAACTACTAAAGGTAGCAAGAAGAGAACTTGTACTGTATGTAAGTACGAGGAAACTAGTGAAATTCCTTTACTAGATCATACTCATAAATACTCAAATGATTGGAGTAAAGATGAAACAGGCCATTGGCATAATGATACTTGCGGACACAATACAAAGAGCAATGAAGAAGAACATTCATATGGTGAATGGACTACAAGAGTTGAACCTACAATTAGTACAGAAGGTGAAAAATGTAGAACATGTACAGTATGTGGATATGAAGATACTCAAAGTATTGAAAAAATTACATATACAGTTACTTGGTTAAATTATGATGATAGTGTATTAAAAACTGATACTAAAATTGAAGTGGGAACTATGCCTTCATATTCAGGTGTTTTACCTTTTAGAACTGGATATGACAAATACGAATATGTATTTAATGGATGGGATAAAGAGATAAGTGCTGTTACAGGTAATGTTACATATAAAGCTCAATATACACTTGCTACTGTTTTTGACTATACTATAGAAGGTGATTCAGTTAAAATAACTATGTATAATGGAACTAATCCTCGTGTTGTAATACCATCTACGATAGAAGGAAAAAACGTCACTTCTATTGATTGGTTAGCATTTAGAAATAAACATAGATTAACTAGTGTTACAATTCCTGAAACAGTTACATTTATAGATAATGGAGCATTTGCGCGTTGCTATTCATTAGTTGAAGTAATTAACAAATCACAATTAAGCGTTTCTCTAGACACGTATGAAAATGGCGGCGTTGCTAATTATGGATTAGTTGTAAAAACTGAAGGCGAAAGTGAGCTTGTTTATAAGGATGATTATTTATATTTAACAGTTAATGATAAAAATTATTTAGTTAATTATATTGGCAATGAAACATCCTTAATATTACCAAATGATTATAATGGTAATGAATATGAAATCCACGATTTTATGTTCTCTGATAGAACAAATGTTACTAGTGTAGCAATTGGTGATGGTATAACTAATATAGGATTGTGTGTGTTCAATAAATGTACTAATATTAATACAATAATATTTGGAAGTAATATAAAATCTATAGGAATTAATTGCTTTGATTATAGCGGCATTAATACCGTATATTTCAAAGGAACAGTATCTGAATGGAACGAAATCGATATTGCTGATGGTAATGATATATTAAAAAATGCTACAAGATATTATTATAGTGAAAGTGAACCTACTGACACAACAGTTAATTATTGGCATTATGTTAATGGAGTTCCTACAGCTTGGTAGTTCTTTAAATCAAATAATTTTAAATAAGCTTATAGATTAATCTCTATAGGCTTTTTCACTTATATCGAATTAATATTAATAAATTTTAGCCTTTATACTTTTAAAAGATAATTTTAATTAATCGAATATTTAAGTATATATCTTTTATCTAGGATAATATTTAATTATTATAATTTAGATATTTTTTGAAATATAGATTGAGGTTAATCCTTGAAATCACCATATAACTATTTAGCCATTTTTCTTTTTCTTGAAAAAAGCTATATAAAAGAGTAAAATATAAGCACTTTAAGGAGACTTATAAAATGAATTATTTAGATAAAGCTAAAGTTTGGAAAGATTACAAAAATCTTGATGCAACTTTAAAGAATGAATTAGATAATATGTCTGATGATGAATTAAAGGAAGCTTTCACTACAGATTTAGAATTTGGTACTGGTGGTCTTAGAGGAATTCTTGGAGCTGGTACAAATAGAATGAATATCTATATTGTTAGAAAAGCTACACTTGGTTTTGGTAGATATTTAGCAAAATTTGAAAATGCACTTGATAGAGGCGTATGTATTTCGCATGATAATAGACATTATTCACGTGAGTTTGCATTAGATGCTGCTCATGTATTAACCAAAATGGGTTATATAGTTTACTTATTTGAATCTCTTCGTCCTACACCTGAATTATCATTTGCAGTTAGAGAAACTCATTCAATCGGTGGTATTATGATTACTGCTAGTCATAATCCTAAGGAATATAATGGATATAAGATTTATAACGAAGATGGTTGTCAATTATTACCAGAAGATGCTAACGAAGTAATTAATGAAATTAATGCAATTACAGATATGTTTAACATTCCACTTTCAAAAGACGATTATGGCATTACTATAATGGGTAATGAAATGGATAGATTATATATTAATCGTGTAAAGAAAATTGTTAGAAATCCAAATTTGAAGAAGAATTTTAAAATTACTTACACACCACTTCATGGTACAGGACAAGTATTTATTCCTGATGTTTTAAAAGAGGTAGGATATGATGTAGTACCTGTTGTTAAACAAATGACATGTGATCCTGATTTTAGTGCTGTTAAATCTAGTAACCCTGAAAACAAAGAAGCATTTGAAGGTGCTATTAATTTAGCTAGTGAAATAGGTGCAAAAGTTGTACTTGCAACTGATCCTGATGCTGATAGACTAGGTGTTGGATGTTTACATAACGGAGAATATGTACTTTTAACTGGTAATCAATCAGCTACTTTAATTTATGATTATTTAATTAAATGTGCTAAAAAGAATAAAGAAGATCTTAGTAAAGATTATATGTTCTCTACAATAGTTTCTTCAAGTTTACCTGTTGAAATTGCTAAGAAAAATAATATGAATTGCAAGCTATCACTTACAGGATTTAAATATGTTGGTGATAACGCTAAACAAATTGAAGGAAAGTTTAAATATTTCTTCGGATTTGAAGAATCATATGGATGTTTAGTTGATGATTTCGTTCGTGATAAAGATAGTTTACAAGCATGTTTAATTCTATGTGAAGTTGCTGCTTACTATTATGAACAAGGCAAAGATATGGTTGAAGCTTTAGAAGACATCTATAAAGAATATGGATATTATAAAGATGGTATTACAAACATCACTTTAAAAGGCTTAGAAGGTAAGGCTAAAATTAATAGCACAATGGATTATTTTAAAAATAATGAAATTAATTTACCTTCGTTTAAGATTATTAAGAAAGAAAATGTTGATGCTGGTATAGTTACCGATTATATAGAAAACAAAACTTCTAAATTAGATTTACCAAAGTCTAATGTTGTGAAATATGAACTTGAAGGTGGATCTTGGTTTGTTTTACGTCCATCAGGAACTGAACCAAAGTTAAAAGTTTATTATCAAATTGTTGGAAAAACAGACGAAGAAGCTAATAACTTGATGAATAAATTACAACAAGAAGTTAAAGCAATTGTATTACCTTTAACTGAATAATTACTTAATTAAGTCCTCTTTTAGAGGGCTTTTTTAACGACGTTTAAATACATCTTACTATTTTTTATAATATATGATAAAATAATTGTACGAAAGGAGTGCTAATTATGAATATATGGAAAGACTTTGATCCTAGTCGTATTACCGAAGATGATTTTATTGCATATATTGAAATCGGTAAAGGAATGAAAAACAAATACGAATTAGATAAACAAACAGGACGTTTAATTCTAGATCGTATATTACATACTTCAACACACTATCCTCATAATTATGGTTTTATTCCACATACTTATTGTGGTGACCATGACCCACTTGATGTTTTAGTGTTATGTAGTGAACAAATACTTCCAGGATGCGAAGTAAGATGTTATCCAATTGGCGTAATGAAAATGATTGACCAAGATGAAACAGATGAAAAAATTATTGCAATTCCATTTGGAGATGCAAACTATAATAAAACTAAGTCAATTTTTGATTTGCCAGAACATATAACAGAGGAAATAAAACACTTCTTTACAATTTACAAATCTCTTGAAAATAAAGTAGTAGTTGTTCAGGACATGTTAGGACCTGAAGAAGCTAAGAAATCTATAAGAGAAGCTCTTAAATTGTTTGACGAAGAAATACTTGGAACAAAATAGAAAATTTGAGTCGATTTAATCGGCTCTTATTTTTTTATGAAGAAATTGTGTAATATTGTTAACCCCGTTGCATAATTTCTTTTTTATGATAAAATTATTAAAAAATGGAGGTATACATGAATAGTGATGATGTTTTAAAATGGGCATATGAAACTGATTTAAACTCTAATTTAAGTTTTGATGGTAAAATTTATGTTTTAGCTACACTTAATCATTTAGGTCCTGTTAAATCAACTCTTCTTGCTGATTCCCTTTGTGTATCAAGAGCACGTATAACAAGTATTTTAAATGATTTAGAAAAATGTGATTTTATTAAAAGAGATAAATTAGAGAGTGATAAAAGAATAACAATAATAAAACTAACTGATTTAGGAAAAAAATTTATTGATAACAAGATTAGCGAAATTAAAGAACAAATTAGTTTAGTTTTAAATGAAGTTGGAGAAGAAAAGTTTAAAATTTATATGGAAGTTGTGGAAACAATTAGCAAAAAATTAAGGAGTAAAAAATCATGAAATTAATAATTAAACATTTAAATAAAATTGATTGGTTATTTTTATTATTAATAATATTAGATGTCATAGGTCAGGTTGCATTAGAACTTAAAATGCCAGACTACACAAAAGCACTTTCAACTCTTGTAGCTACAACAGATACTGTTAATATGAGTGATGTTGTATATAATGGTATGATGATGGTTGTTTGTGCCCTTTGCTCAATGTTATTAGCATTTTTAAATGCCTATTTCTTATCAACATTTTCAGCAAGAGTATCAAAAAATATAAGAAGTGATGTTTTCAAACATGTATCAAAGTTTTCACTTGCTGAAATAAATAAGTTTGATACAACAAGTTTAATTAATAGAAATACAAACGATGTAGTACAAATCCAAAACTTTATGGCAATGAGAACAGGACTTT
>CAVEPF010000075.1:0-7166 GCA_963617645.1 Anaerotignum sp.
AGTATATATTGATAAGGATCTGTGTAAGCTCCACTGCTTGCAAAACCTTTTAGAGTAAGTGTACTAAATCTATAAGATTCACCATTATTTTGTTGAGTTATTGTTTTATCAATACTAGACGTATGTTCACTTGTTTCATAGCTTATATTGATATTAGGAGCTGTACTAATAACATAAATCTTTGTAGTAGATGCACCTAATTCATCTATTTCAAGTAATTCATATTTACCATCAACACTATCTCTATTGTAAAGACTTCTTAGAATACTCTTTACTTCATATCCTGCATATGTTGAAGGAATAGGAGTATAACTAGGATTAGCTTCACTTAAATTTTTAATATATAAACGAGTATAATCATTAAATTTAAATGTTCTATTACTATAAATATAATATGTTACATCATCTTCAGTATAAACTGAATCATATAATGTTGTATCACCTGCAAAATATGCATTTATTATGGTATTACCATTTCTAGTATTAGATAATGTTTCTCTTGTTGTATGGACTTGATCTTTATCAAGACTTGTAATGCCCTCGCCTGAACCATCATCAACTAGATAAATTGCACTTCCACAATTTTTAGCAATAGTACTTACAACTGCTTCGATAGCATTCTTTAAATTTGTATTATTACTTAGATAACTAACATTAATTGTATCATTTGAATAGTCACCATAATAATAGTAAACCCAATCTGTTGTAGATGTTGAGAATGACCAATCTGATCGCTTATATCTAATCCAAATTTGTCCGGAGGAAGCTATTTTTGTTTCACCAACAGCTTTTTTGTATGTACTAGACACATTAGAATTTAAGCTTGTTGCTTGATCTTGAGTAATTTTTATAGCTGCTAAATCACTATATTCATAATATTTAAGATATTCATTTCTTAAATATTCACTTGAAAACATTTGATTCTTATAAGTATTATTTACACTATCATAATTATAATATTCACTACTTATAACACCATTATCATAATAGTAAAATCTATTAGAATTAGTAGAATAAACTTTGTTTACAGAATATTGAACTGTTGAATAATTGTTAGTTTCATCAGCCCCAGTTACACAGTAAAATTCAAATGTATCACTAAATAAAGTATTATTTACATTAAATTGAACTTTATAATAACCACTATTATTAAACTTAATTTTAAATGTTTTAGAATCTGATGATAAAGTTACTTCAAAATAAACTTTGTATAAATCATCTTTTGTAATATCAATAAATGTTTGATCAACATATTTTAATATTTGATATTTGTATGATTCGACTACAACAGTACTAGCTGCTTCATGTGTAAATGTAAGAGTTGGTTTTTTAGATGTTTCAATTAAGTAAACATCATCTAAGTTATTAAATTTTGTACCTTCAATGTAGCCTGATCCATCTAAAATATCTCTTGTATCAAAGCGGATGTACTCGTCTGTTGTATCACTTAATGTAAAACTATTATTTGCGACGTCTGTTGAAACAATACCTACATGAAGATCTTTATATAAAACATTTTCTCCATCAACACCTATAAGGCTAGCACTAATTGTAAATGAAATATTTTCATCGTTAAAAGTAAATGCAACTTGAGGATTATTAATTAAATTAATATAAGAAACATTGTTGTTATTCGCTAAAGGAGATTCTGAATATGCAAATCTAAGAGTTTCTATTCTACTTAAATCGTTTAATTTACCAAATGGTTCATCCAATAATGTAAATGTAAAATTATATCTTGTGTAATCGTCTTTAGAATCAACTTTTGCTACTTCGGCTGTAAATTCAGAAATAACAGGAGCTTTATTATCAAATCTTAAAGATACTTTTTCATTTAGATTGTTTAGAGTAATTCCGTATGAAGAAGTAACTTCATAATAGAATTCATATTCTCCGTTTAATTCATATCCAAGAGTTAATATATAATACCAATAACTATCTGTACTAGACGCATCACCATTTAATTTAAAATCTGTTAACTCGATCAAGTCTTCTTCTTTTACTTCACTACCTTTTTTAATTAGAGCATATCTAAAAGAGAAACCACTTGATGTATTTAAGATTTTAATAGTTAAATCATTAGTTTGCATTGCGGCTGTTTCGCTTGTAACGCTCTTTGTAATTGTTACATCACTTTTTCTTGTATCAACAGTAAAATCTAAATTACAAACAAATGAATTAGTTAAATCACAGTTATTTACACTTAAAGCCCCACCAGTTGAATTTTTATAATATGCATTATAACTAAAATCACGGATAGTAGTATTCGAGAACATTATTCTATTAATTTTAGTAGAGAATGTAGACGCAGGATAATCTCCATCAAGTTCATAAATTAATCTTGTTGTTCCGACACCTGAAACATATTTTAAACTAAGTGTTGTATAACCTAAGCTATTAGTGTTTAAATAAGCATCAATAGTGGAATTACTTGAATTAATTAGTTGTACAGGTTCACTAAATTCAACACATAATTTAATTTTGCTAGTGTTTGTAGCACTACTTAAATTATCTAATATATAAGTTTTATTAATAGTAGGAGCTTTTGAATCCATTACAAATGTATTGTAATACCAATTTTTAGCTTCATATTCTCCGCCCATTGTATTATTAGATGAATTATATAGATTAAAATATAAATCTTTGTTTGGATTATCAACTTTAAAATAAGCTATTTGTGAATTATTTCTATAAATTCTAGTTCCATTTTTAATAGTTGTATTGTAACCTGATCCACCTGAAGACCTATCAGTGGTGTTTTTCATGTCACCTTGTAAGTCAGAACCAGGGAAAATGTTATCCCAACCAAATGAATTTCCTGTAAAGAAATTAGAATTATAAACTGCATTACTTTTATTATAATCACTTGAGTTTTGATATAAATTAGTTTCTAACCAACCGTTTGCTGTAGAGTATATAGAGTTTGAAAAACTACCTGTAATACCTACATATGCATCAACTAAACCTGTATCATATAATTTAGATAAGTTGTTTTTAACATTGAAATTCCATGTAACACTGCTACCTTTGTTAATATCAATTTTATTTTCTCCAAGTAATGAAGTTGTACTAACTTTAGATGCATTATCTTCGCTTTGAAGTTCAGATATTACATAACCATATTTATTATCATCAATTTTTGTTGATTCAAAATTATATTCAGGTTCTACAATAATTTTGACTGTTGCAGTATCTTTTGAAGAATCTATAACGTCTTTATCATTAACATTATAAATAACAATATAAAAATAATATTCTCCGTCTCCAATACTAATTTGAGGCTTATTTTTAATATTTAGAATAAAACTCTTATTTTCATAATTTCCAGAACTTAAATTACTATAAGTACTTGTTAAATCAAATGATGAGTAATCTCCGTTACTTGCAAGTAAGTTACCATCCATAGTTTTGTATCTAACTTTAAATGAACTTGTAGTATTAGAATTATTTTTTACATATAAATTTAAATATTGAAAGCTACTACTTACCTTAATCTCGGTTTCAGTAGTATTTTTAGAATCACTATTAAAGCCAACAGTATAATCATAAGTATAATCATCGGCACTTACAATAGGATGAGTAAGACTAGATATAATTAAAGTCACAATAGCAAGTAATACTAATAAGAAACATATAAATCTATTTTTTTTCATATTACTCGCCTCCTTCAATCTTATTCTTAAGCATTTCTAATAATTTATCATTACTAACATCAGTTATATCTTGATATAGTTTTAATTGGCTCATTAAGAAATCAAGATTTCTATTTAATAATGCTTCATTAATCTTTTTCTTGCTACGAGTATTTCGCTTAGCTCTTGGTTTAACTTGTTTATTTTCTTCTTCACTTTCAAGTCTAAGAGGTACTTCGTTTAATTTAACTTCTTGATTATCTTTGTTTACACCTTTTCTAGGTCTAGTTTTCTTCTTAGCATCAGCTTTATCTTTATCAAAGACTAAACTATTACGTTTTGTAATATCATAGAATACTTCATTTTCATCAAAATAATTAGCATTTAATTCGCTTGTATCCATTTGACCAATCTTAAAGAATGGTACTTTAAATGAAGGTGTAAAGAATGTTTTTAAAGGATAGTTACCAAATGTAACAATAATAGCATTACCAATATCGCCTTGTTTATTTAAACGTTGTAATTCACTAGGGTAAATTAAAGGTCTAACTTGAGTTTGATTTGATGAGGAAATAGAGCCTTTTCCTTCACCTGATTGACTTGTTGAACGAGTAACAACAGTGATGTTACCACAAAGTTCTGAGAATTCCTTACATGTAGAAATATCGTTAGAACCGATAAACATCTTAATACCACAGTTACCTTTTACAACATCAGCTACCTTATCTCCGTATACATTATTTAATTGTTGATAAGATTGAATAATCATGTTAAACCAAATTTTTCTTGAACGTCCGACGGTAATCATCTTATCGAAATTTTCAATTTTTGGCATATTACCAAATTCATCAAGAATGAAATATACATTTCTAGGTAATGATAAATCTTTGTTTTGGCTTGCAACTTTGATTAAAGATTTATATAGATCAAGAATAAAGATAGCAGCTAGATTATGACGAGTTGTTTTTTCATCAGGAATTTTTAAGAATAATGCGGTAGGTCTATCAGATAGTGATTTAGGTGTAAAATCTGATTTACTAGTTAGACCACAAATACCTGAGTCATTAAATAAAGTTAATTTTTCATAAACAACAGACATATAAGAAGCACGTGTACTTTCGGCCGCATCACATACTTGTTTAGATAATGAGAATGCTTTTGATAAAGGGCTTCTACCTTGGAAATATTTTCTAAGTTCTAAATAATCTTGATTCGAATTTTGAAGAATTTTAGTTAAATTGAAGAAATTAAACTTTTCTTTTGTCATATTTAATTCTTCAACTTCACTATCTTCTAGCATTGCAAGTAAAACTGCAAGTGTTATAGCACGAGCACCTTTTTCCCACATTGGATCTTTTTCATTTTCAACAGGAATTAAAACACTTACTAAATCATTCAATGATTCATAAACTTCATCAAACAATTGTTTCTTATATATTTTCATGCCTAAAACTAATTGTTCATAAGTCTTATAAGCTTTATTATTAAATTCATACCAAGTTTCGCCTTCAACAAATTCATCACTTGGATTTGATTTTTCTAATCCTGATGTTTGATAATCATCAGTTCTTTCAAATGCATTTCTATATACATTTTTATATTCTTCATACATATCATAAATAGAATCAAGAGGATTCCATCTATACGATTGATAAGTATCTCTTAGATCAATTACCTTAACATCATAGCCTCGTTCTTTTAAATATTTAGAATGAAGAGAAAATAATTCACCTTTAGGGTCAGTCATGATCATTGATGATCCAGCGCTAGTTGAAGCTAAAATTTGAATCATTGGATTAACAAATGTAGTAGTTTTACCACTACCTGTTGAACCTATGATAAGTGAGTGTGCTGGAGAATTAAGTGCAACATCCATGTCTTTACCATTTTTTTGTAAGGTAGCATAAACAGGAACACCATCTTTTTTTACAGAATCAAGTTCTGAATATACATAATTTTTAAATATTTTAAGTCTTTCAGCTTTATTCATCCAACGCGAATTTTCAAGGTTAGCATCAATTCTATTTAGTTTTCCGTTTCCTTTTAAACCAGTATTTTTTATTCCCTTTAACATTTGTCTATCAAAGAAAGAGAAATACATAGCACTAAAGGCTATAAATACACCAAGAACAATACCATAATATGTACCATCAATACTTATTATTTCTTGTAAAGCTTGTACCCATTTTAAATTATTCATATTAAAATTAGAGTAAGCTACAGTGAATAATATATAAGAAATAATAGATGAAATTAAAATACCCGTTGATATATAAAACAACCACTCTTGAATAACACCCTGACAAAACTTATTTGATAGTAAAGCGTTTGACAATAAACTAGCTATTACCCACCAGAAAATAAACCATTTGAAAAAATTTGAAACGTCTAACATTCTATTAATGTTTAAGAATAGGTAAACAAAAATAGCTGTAAGAGAAATGATAATTGCTTGTAATATAGATATAAATTTAATTTTACTCATTATTATCTCCTCCTACAATTGTTAATTTAGCACTTAAAGTTAATGTATTATAATAAGGATGAGATATTGTACAAGTAATAGAGTATTCTCCTACTTCTCTAAAACTGTTCCCTTCACCGTAATATACGCTAGCATCAGCAGGAACATTACCACTAACAGTTAGGGAAATAAGTTCTCCTGTATATTCAGTTTCTAAATCATTTAATGATACATTTGTAAAATCACGTCTAATAACTTTAACAGTACTACTTTTAGTAACTTTTTGATATTTAATTGTTATTAATTGTTCTCCTTCTTTATAACAATAAAGTTCTGTACCATTTATAAACATATCATCTGTAACTTTTACACTTTCGCCGTTATTAAGTATTAAGTTAATTCCATCCATTGAATTATCTCCAAGTAAAACAGTTTCTGGTGTTTCAATTTCAAAATCAATGCTCGTTTCTTTTGTACAAGAAAATAATGTGATTGATAAAAAAATTATTAAAATAGAAATTATTCTTTTCATAATATCAACTACTTTCTTTATATTAGTATAATACATAATGTAGGACAAAAATTATAATTAACAAATTTGCCCATATTTTTCTATTTATTATATCATTTATTTTTATTTTTTTATATTAATATTACTCAAATTAATTGTAAAAATTTAAATATTTTTTAATTAATAAACAAAATAATTAACTTCTAAAGATAAAATTACATTTAGCAGCCCTATATTCTATATATTTTTAAATTTTCCATAAGAAATTTTAAATTGATTTAATTTAATGAAGTCTAGTTTTCCCGTACCACTTAGATAATCAATACATAAGCTTTAAATAAATTTAGATATTTCTTTTTTCTAACAAACTAATTTTTTTATTTACCTTTATGAAAATCCATTCAATCAAATTCTACATACTATCTTTTTAATTATATATAGTACTGACCGGCTTTTTAAATGTTAATCATAAAAAAATAAATCCCTAAAAATTTCATTTTTAAGGACTATGTTTTAAAATATTAATAATTAATCATACAAACTACCAATAGAATATTCA
>CAVEPF010000075.1:7176-7946 GCA_963617645.1 Anaerotignum sp.
GAATATTCACTCCATGAATATTGAATCATATATTCACCAGAAAAACTATTGATAGCCGCAGGATCGCCTGCTAAATAATCAAATAAGTCAGAACCAAATTTAGTCTTATCTACGCCATATCTATTATATCCTTTTATAATAATAGATTCAGCTCCTACTTCTTTTAAACCCTTCATAAGTTCAGTGTATATTTTAGTAAAATAATTTTGAAGTTCTCTGTCGTATTCTCTATCTTCAAATAATATTCCCATTATTTCTTTTTTATTAACAACAGCGCCTCTTCTATCAATTAAATAAGCTAACATCTCTTTAGATTTTTCTCTTGCAAAAAATACAGGTTTACCATTTACAAATAATTCAAAATTTCCAAATGTTTTAGCGTAGATTCCACTACTTTCACTTTGAACAGGATATAATAAATTATCAACTTCTCTTTTAATTTCATCACTTGTTACAGGCTTTGTAATATATCCTGATGCGTGTAATGCAAAAGCTTCTTTCATATATTCAGAATATCCGGTAACAAAGATAACATTAATTTTTTTATTAGTTTTTTTAAGTTGTTTAGCTAAACTTATTCCGTCAATTTGTGGCATATTTATATCACAAAAAACTATGTCTATTACATTATCTTTAGCAATTTCAAGTGCATTTGTTGATTTATTTGTTTCAAAAATTTGGGCTTCTGGTAAAACTTCCTTAATTGAATTAACCAAAAGTTTTAAGGCTAATTTTTCATCATCTACTGCTAAAACTTTCATATTTACACC
>CAVEPF010000076.1:0-3110 GCA_963617645.1 Anaerotignum sp.
AAACGAAGTTGTTCTAAATATAAATATAAATTAACATGTTCTAATTCTTTATTTAATTCTATATTATCTCTTTGATTTATAGAATCTAAGTTACTTCTTAAATATTTAGAAAATTTAACTAAGGCTTCTTGTGCTTCTTTATTATCATCACACAAAGCCATTATACTTGTTAAACTATTATATAAAAAATGAGGAGAAACTTGAGATAAAACTAAATGATATTTAGCCTCATCAGCTTGTTTTTCCATATCAACATATTTTTTAACTTGTTCAAATGTCATAACTAAATATGTTGTCAAGGCTGATAAAACCGTTGCTATAAGTAAACAATATACGCCATAAAAGAAAACTTGTAATACTACACCTATAATAGGGAATATGAAATAGAATGCAAATAAGATTTTTGATACTTTCGAAGTGTTTTTAAAATTTCTTATAAAAACAACTAAATTTAATACTAAAAAAACAATACCCCATAGTTGAGAAACTAAAAATAATGGTCCTCTAGTATAAATATTATCAGCACTTATTGAATAATACATTCCATTAAATTGACTAATTAATAACATCAATATACAAGGAAAATATAAAATAGCTAAAAATATATTAATATGTTTTATTTTTGTTTTGAAGTAAACAAAACAAAATTTAGTCATAATTGCACTATAAGTATAACCAAATAAAAATTCACAAAAATTTGTTATTAGTAGTAAAGTATGAATACCATTACCTACTTTGCCACGGTAAATAATGCCAAACATATTTGAAAATAAATCTAAAATAATAGTAATAAATAGACATAAGTAGATTTTAGTAATATATTTATCTATCTTACTATTTAAAATACAGCCAAATATAGCAATTAAACATAGAATTATACCAAATATATCAAAAGAAATACCAAAGTAATTTACAAATGTCATATGTTCTCCTTCTTTAGAAAAAAGGCCTTAAGGCCTTATAATCTAACATTCATTGGTTTACTCAAATTTTCTCTTTCTTCTCTTGATTTAGGTATATTTCTATCAATAATTACAAAATCATCTAAATCAATTTCAAGTTGTTTGATTTCTTTATCAGATAAATTATCAAACTTCATATCTTTTACTTTTCGTTCACAAAAATCATTTAAAATATCTTTTTGTTTATCACGAATTTCTTTAATTATATCGTCAATCGCATCAATCTTTTTTTGAAATTCATCTTTGTATTCACTAAATTGTTCCATATTCAGCTGCATGTTTTGTATACAAAGATTGTAATTTTCGATATCTCTTTCATATTGATTAATTACATTAACAACCGTATCTTTATAATTGTTTTTAGGATTATTTACAATTTCTTCCTTCAAATCATCGTTTTCTTCTTTTATATATTTTACACTATCATATAATTCTTTTCTAAGTTTTCCAGATAGATAACCTAGTAAATGGTTATATAAAGAATCATCTTCCCAACTTCCTAAAATAAGTAATAATATATATCTTTGTCTGAAGAAATAATTTGCTTGATTATACATTTCAAATTCTTTATCTTCTTTAGATAGACCAGGGACTTTATTTAAATCTTCAAAATACTTTGTATATTTTTCACATCTATTTTCAGTATTTGTCGTTTTATAAAGTTCTTTTGCACCTTCTTTTTTGGTTTCAATACGAACACGCTTAATTTGATTAAGTTCAATTTCAATATCTTCTTTTTTAGGTAATGCTTTACATACCTTATTGCCTAATAATATAAATAAAATTGGTTCAATGTCTTCTTCACTTAACTTATAAGAATTATATTTAAATGCTAAATTTTTATCTTTTTTAATAATATCAGTTTTTAGTAAATCTAAAAATTCTGATGACGAAGTTATTTTCTTTAGATTTATATTATTTATTTTCGCATATAACACTAAATTATATAAGCCTTTTAATATAAATAATTCTTTAATTAAGTTTATATCAAAATTAGAATCAGTAATATTTTTATAAACATATGATATATCGATATTTATGCCAATTGTTTTGTAAACATCTTTAATTTTATATAACATTGGATACAATAAATTTGTATCTTTAAAAATATCATTAAAACTTTTATATTCTTTTAATTGATTTTTAAAATACGATTCAATTTGTTTAATTGCATTAGTAAATGCAATATTATCAATTTTAGAAGAACTTAAAAAGTCTGTTAAATTATCTTCACCAAAATCTAATAATTTTAAATCATGTAAGTCATATAAATTATCTTTATATGGTAACACGCTTAAGTCTTTAATATTTTGAATTTCTTCTTTACTAAGTTTAATTTTCGATAATGTTTTATAAAGTAATTTAAAATCATTATTTTTTATACAGTCAATTATTTCTGTGCAAACTTTTTCATATCCTAAGCTTGTTAAATACTCAATTATTAAATTTTCATGATACTTGTTTGAAAAATAATTATCCTTATTAAAAGAATACATGTAATCTAATTTAATATTGAATGTTTGCAAAATAAGTTTAAATAATAAATCATTACCATTTAAATTCTTAAAATCTAAAACATCTCTATTTATATTTTTACTAGTTCTTCTAAGGAGTTTTTCAATTCTATCTTTGTATTTTGAATTGTAATTAGATCTTAATAATGCTTCATAATATGAAATATCAACAGTACTATTTTCCTCTAAAAAAGTTATTAAATATTCTAGTTCTTGTTTATCTAATTCGTAATTTTTGAATTCATGATTAAATTCGCTTTTAATATATAAGCATAATTCGTCAGTGTTATCATAAACAGGGTATTTTTTACGTATTTCACTAACTGCATAACTAATAGCTTCAGGTTCATAATTTCTAAATTCATAGATAATTTCGCTTGTTTTAAGTACCTTCAAAGATTCTTTAAAGGTACTAAATTCGCGATTATTTAATGCATATTTAATTTTAGAAACATAGGATAAAATATCACTTTCTATGTTTGGCATTATATCACCTACTATTTATTATTTTCTAAATTAGTTTCATTATTCTTTTCTAGATTTAATACTAAATTAGTACTATTTTCAATTTCATTTACGTTTTCAGTTTCTTTTATAGATTGAATTAGTAATTGATTTTTTGTTGGATCTGTTC
>CAVEPF010000076.1:3120-4191 GCA_963617645.1 Anaerotignum sp.
TATCTACATCATGTTCTTGAATGTTATTTTGTAATAAATTATTATCTAATACCAATTCATTATCATTTTGATGAATTTCTTGATTTACTTGATCTAAATGTATATTAAAATCTATCTTAATATCATCAAAGTCAACATCTTCTCCGCTATATATATCAGCTTCTAAAGCTAAAATCGGATCAACTATTTCCTCTTTTACATCTAAATTATCTAGTTTATCGTTAGAGTTATCAATATTTACATCTTCTAAATTAGATTTTTTATCATCTGATAAATCATTATTAATTTCTTGAGTGTTTTCTTTATCTTTTGAGGAATTTTCTTTTTCTAATTCATTATTAATATTTAGAGCATTATTATTTTTTTCTAAATCTATTTTTTCTTTTAAATCATCTTTTTGAAGTTTTTTATCATTTTCTTTAATTTCTACTTTTTCTTTTTGTTTTTCTTTATTTAATTTTACTTCTTTTTGAACTTCTTTTTTTGTTTCTTCTTTTTTTCTTGTATCTTTACGGAAAGCAGATTTTAAAGCTCTATTTAAACATGATTTTTCGTCTAGACGTAGAGGATATTTTAATAGATTTACAAAAGCTTGAATAAGTTTAGCTATAAAATAGAATGCAGCAACAATTAATTTATACCACTTAAAGGCTTGTTTATCTTGGAAAGCTAATGTATCTTCAAGAGGTTTATCTGACAAACTACCATTCTCTTTATCATAATAAACCTTATGTGGTTTATTATCAGCGCCGATGACGATTAATGTGTTAGAATTAATTTTTTTATTATTTAATAAATTTTCTTTTTGTACTTTTGATATTATATTACCATGTTTAGACAAAATGTAATTTTTTGATAATAAATCTTCTAAACTTGTTTTGTGAGCTGTTACAGCAAATTCTGATAAACATCCTTTAAAAGATAATTTTTCTTTTACAACTTTTTTTGAAACTTTAGTTTCATTATTTGAAACAACTTCATTATTTTTTATTTCATTTTTTTGTTCACTTATTACATTTGTCTCTTTAGGTCCAACTTCAATATTTTGAATATCTTTTGAATTACTAGATG
>CAVEPF010000077.1:0-20323 GCA_963617645.1 Anaerotignum sp.
CAATTATTTGTAATGCCTCTAAATCATATGTCACAAAAGCATCAACAAAGCAAAAAATAAAGAAACTTATAAGCAACGGATATACCATTGAAATAAATGTTTTAGCTAATTTTTCCATCATCTTACCTCCTAAATCATTCAATAATTAATATCAACATTATATTATTATTAGTAGTAGTAGTATAAGTCAAGAATTTTTAAAATTTCCATTATGAAAAAACGTATTATTTTTAATATAATTAAATTATTAATTAACGATAAAAAGAGCTATTTATATATTAATATATAAATAACTCAGTCAATTAATAAATTTAGTTAAACGCAAAAATATTATTCAATCAAATAAAAAAATCAAATTTAAAAGTTTAAAAATTTATTTTATCTTTTTAATATCCTTTTTTATAATTACAAAGCTAACACCAATATCCTCGTTATTCACTTTTAACTCATAGCCAAAATAGTCTAATGTTTTACATACAATAGACATTCCAAGTCCAAATTGACCTTTAGATCCTTTTTCGTATGGTTTAAATCCTTCATTTATAAATTTTTCTTCGATATGTTCTCCGTCATTATATATTTTTATATAATCTTCATTCAAAATTATGTTAATAAGAGATTTAGCATATCTTATAGCATTTTCAACAATATTTTCAATTACAACAATGTAATTATCACTGTAGCCTTTAAATATGACATTATCTAATTCTAAATTAAAAGTAATATCACTTCTTTTAACTGATAAATTAGAAACTACAGATTCTATTACACGTTTCATATTAACGTCTTCAAATTCTTTATCTTCAGATAAATAAGATAATTTATTATATGTAATTAACTGTTTAGTTTTTGTATATAATATATCAGCTTGATTAATAATTACACTAGGACCTTTATCTAAAAATAATCCATCTTGCATAGCTTCAGCATATGACTTAATTACACCAATTGGTGTTTTAATATCATGACTTACATTTTGTAAAATCTCTTGTTTAGTATTTTCGTTATTTAATATTTCTTTACGCATTATTTCAATTGAATTAGATAAACTATTCAATTCGTCGTTTCCAGAATCTAAATACTCTTCAGTATAATTAGTTTTTGGCAAATTTGAAATATGTCGTTCAAGTAATTGAATTCTTTTAACATGGTTAGTTGACCAGGCAATAAGTATTAACACGCTTATAGCTAATGCAACCGTGAAGGATGCAAGCATCTTTAACATAATGATTTGTCTTGTTTCATTAGATGTAGACATAGGAGTCATAAATACAACAAAGTAATATGTATTTTCATTTGCTTGACTAGTTGCATAATCGCAAAACATTTTTTGTCCATTTATTATTTTAATATTTTGAGAGACTTCGTTGCCCATTGTAGGTTTAATTTCAAGCATTTGAATAAATGCATCAATTGTCATTTGACTTCCTAATTGGTCTCCAATATTATCTGAATAATTAATTAAAGTTAAATTCTTTTGAGGTTTACCATCTACTATGGTTTCACAAATAGAACCTTGAATAAAATAGGTTTCACTAGAAACGTTTGGAGAAATACTTTCACCTATCGTCCATTCTTTTTGATATGATTCAACAAGATTTTGAAGTTGTGCTTGTACAATAGATTGACTGATAGAAGACAACTGATTATAGATAAGTGCTAAAAACATCCCAAAGGATATTACAATTGCAATTAAAAATACTTCAATTAATTGGGTAGTTATTTTATGTCTTTTTTTCATAATAAACGGTATCCAAATCCGTAAATAGTTTCAACATTAAGCTTATCCATTTTAGCTCTTAGTCTACGCATTAAATCGTCTACAACTCTATCACTACCAAAATAAGTGTCACCCCATACAGAATCTAAAATTTGGTCTCTAGAGAATGCTTTCCCTTTATTCTCAAGTAAGAATGTTAATAAATCATACTCTTTAGCAGTTAGATTTACAAGACTTCCGTTTGTACTAACTTGTCTTTTGTCTAAGTCTATTTGATATTCATTATAAATAATAGTTTTATTAGTATTATTCTTTTTAGGATAAGCTCTCTCAAGTAATTTTTTAACTTTTAATACAAGTTCACGAATACTTGATTTTCCAAGATAATCATCTCCACCAAGTTCAAGTCCCATGACTCTATCAATATCTTCATCTCTACTAGATACAAATATAACAGGCATGGTACTAGAATATTCACGGACTTTTTTAATAATATCATAGCCACTTAATGTACCAGGTAACATAATATCTAATATCCATAATGCATAGTTATCACTAGCATGTTTAATAGCATCTTCACCATTAAAAAAATGATCTATTTCATATCCTTCAGCTTTTAAATATTCAATAACTAAACTAGAAAAATCCTTATTATCCTCTACATATGCAATTTTAAACATAAATATCATCTCCAACTATATATTATATTTTAACAAATTTTTAAGTTAATAATTACAAAATTTTAACAAATATATTCATTATTTGTGAAATTAAAGTGAAATAATCTAATTATGATAAAAAAATGCAACCTAGAAAACTAGATTGCACTTATTATACTATTTATAACTATAATTTGTAGTAGTTGTAATAGTTTTGTTATCTAATGTATAAGAATAATTTACATCAGTTATTCTAAAATCTGAAACTTTAATCGTAACAACAACATTTGTATCAGATTTTACATTTTGATCCTTAAAGAAACTTTGTGCGTTTCCCTTCTTAATAACACCAGTTAAGCCATTTGTATTTATAGTTTTAGATTCAAAATAATTATCATTTAAATCTACACTAAATAAAGTACTAACATCAAGAGAGTCAAATGTTTCAACACTAGTTTCACTAGATAAAGTGAACGAAGAATCTAATGTATAAGTATACGTTAAGCTTGAACCCGCCTTAGTCTCATCATTTGTAATGCTAATAGTTCTTTCAACCTTATATACTTCAATATTACTGTCTTTAATACTAGCAGTTGTTTTAACTAAATAAGTTGTGTTTAAAGAATAATTAATAACTTTAGCTAAATCTGATAAATTATTTAATTCACTTGGTTTAGGAAGTGTGCTAGTTGAACTTGGAGTTTCTGAATTACTTGAAGTTGGTGTCTCTGAGTTACTTGATGTTGGTGTCTCTGAATTACTTGGATCACTATTATGTCTACAAGCACCTAGAAGGCACATGCATAAAATTAAGAATAAAATATATTTAATTTTTTTCATATATACCTCCTAGAATTGTTTTAATAATAGACCACATAATGATACTAGAGAAATACTTGATAAAAGTACTGAGGCAACTAAAGCGTTATAATTGAATGTTGAGTTAACAACACCATTTACTGAATTAATTGAATCATCTAATGTAGCTAAATATTCATTATAAGAAGCTTGTAATTCTTCATATTTAGTTAAATCTAAAATAGATTTATCTGATAATGTAAGCTTATCAAGTTCTTTTGCTAGAGCTTGTAATTCTGGTAATCTTTCAATTGTAAACTTAGTATCTAGTGTATTTATCTTTTCTTGTAAAGCTTTAATTTCATTACTTGCAGTTTTGTATTTTAATTCATGTATTAAGTTTTTAGCATTAATATATGCGTCATACATATCTTTTAATTCTTGTTCTGTATAACCGAATTTAGTTAAATCAGTACTCATATTAGAATATGCCATACTACAATTAGATACAAGTGTTTCATCTTGTAATGTAATAATAGATTTGGCCATGATTAATTCTATATTTTCAAGATAACTTACTGCATATTCATCCATTGCTGTATAGTTAGAAATTGTTTTGTTTTCTAGATCAAAATACACATCAAAGAAAACAGTATCATAACCAGATAAATTCTTATTATTAGGAAGAGTAATTTTTAAAGGATTATCTCTACCAATTAAATCTTTAAAGTTAGCATAATATAAATCTTCTTGCCATACATCATAATACTTATGAATCTTATCATATCCCGGATCAGTTTCTACAAGTAATACTTGTTTACTATCAACTGTCTTATATAAAGTGTCAAGTAAATAAGATTCAACTTTAGGTGCATTTATAGATTTAAACTCTACAGCTTTTAGGTTAGAAACTTTATAGAACGCATAAGCACCAATTGTACGTAAAGAGTCAGGGAATACAATATTTTCAATATAACTATTTGCATTACCAGCAAATATATCAATATAACTTGTACCTTCAACAACATTTAATGTATTAATATTTTTAGCAGCAGGAACTGCAAGTAACATATACTTATGATTTGTTATATATGTATATAAAATTCCATCTTCAACAAACGCATAATCATTAATCTTACCTGTTGTTTTAGTTTCACCATTAGATATAAAATTAAACTCAGTTAATTTATTAGCATCGAAGAACACATTTTGACCTATTTTAGAAATTTTTGTAGATACACTAAATTGTGAAATATTAGTACTATATAAAGCACCATCTCCAATACTTACTAGATTTATTGCTTTAAGACCAGTAATAGGAGTGCCTTGGAATGCATACGAACCTAATGTTTTTAAATTAGGAGCTTCAATATTTGATGTAATAGCGCTGTTGGCAAATGCACCTTCACCAATAGTTTCTACACTTGTTAAAACCACATCATTTAGTTTTGAAGTAGCTGCAAATGCACCTGTTTCAACAGTCTTTACATTAGCTAAATTAATGCTTGAAAGTTTTGTTGATCCAGCAAATGCATATTCACCAATTTTAGTTGTAGTTTGAGGTAATGTTACAGTAGTTAAAGATTCACAATAAGCAAATGTGTAAGGTAAAATTTCAGTAATACCTTCTGGTACATTTACATTTTCAATAGATGAATATGCGAACGCATAAGCACCAATATATTTAACACTACTTGCAATTTCAAAATTTGAAATTTGAGGAGCTGTTAAATCACTATTTGTTTTTGAGAATGCGTAATCTCCAATATAAGTAACTTTATGTGCAGAAACATTTGATAAATTCTTACAATTTGCAAATGCATATGAACCAATATATGTAGCATTATCTAATTTAGCATCAGTAATTTTTGTACATCCTCTAAATGTATATGAACCAATTGAAGTAATCTTTTCAAAATCAACTGAACTTAGATTATAACAGTTATCAAATGCATAATCTAAAACTTCTGTATTATTAGATAATTCAACTGTTCTAATTGCACTAGAATTTTTAAATGCACCTTGACCAATACTTGTATTTTCACGAAGAGTTATCTTACTTATATTAGCACCTTCAAATGCGCTTTCACCGATTTTTACATTTGATCCTAGAGTTAATTCAATAGAACTATTGCTTGATAACTTATAGAATGCATAAGCACCAATTTCATTTAAATACTCAACGTTATTTAAAGTATTTAAAGCTTTTGCGTTGTAGAATGCGTAGGCAGCAACATTATAAGTTTCGCTTGGGAATGTAACACTAGCTAGATTTGAACAATCAGCAAATGCGTATTCTTCTAAAGTTACGCCACTTGGTATTACAAGGGATGTAATTTTACTAATACCTGAGAAAGCACCTCTACCAACAGTTGTTACATCTGAAGGAATTATATAATCGCCGTATTCATAATTAGGAGCAGCTAAAACAATCTTTGTACCTTCAAGAAGTAAATTATCAATACTTGTATATCTAGATTCTTCTTTAATAGTAAAACTTGAAATTTTTGAGCCTAAAACAAATCCATTGCAAAGATTATTTAAATATGTATTTTCTTGGAATATTAAAGTTTGAAGACTAGGGTTATTAGATAAAGGACTACCACTAATTTTTACACTACTATTAGGTAAAGTAACTTCTTCTAAAATTTTATTATTAGCTAAAGCTAAATCATTTAAGTATTCAACAGTTCCGTTAATTGTAATTTTTGTTAATTTAGGGTTATTTGCAAAAGCTTCGTTACCAATAGTTACAACTTTACCATTAACAACAACAGCCTCAAGTTTCGAACAATTAGCAAATGCACGTGCAGGTATTTGTGTAGAGTTTACACTAGCACTTGTTAAACCAGAGTTATAGAACATTTCTTCGCCAAGTCTTGTTTGACCATTGGAATCTGTTATGTAACTAGCTAGATTTGTACAATCTTTAAATACACCAATACCAGAATTTCTAAGTTTTGAAATATCAACACTAGTTAGTCCTGTACAGCCTCTAAATGCATAATCACTAATTGCATAGCATTTACTTAAAGAAATACTTGTAAGACCTGTACAATATGCAAATGCATTTTCACCAATTACTTCAACGTTAGATAAATCAATAGAAGTTAAACTTGATTTAATCTTATATCCATAAGAATCAGTTAAATTAGAGTTAAACGAGAATGCATTTTCTCTAATATATTTAACCGAACTAGGAATAGTAACACTTTCAAGTCCTGTACAGTTATAGAATGCATATTTCTTAATATCTTCTACACCTTCAGGAATAACTACAGATTTAATTGTAGAGTTTGTACTAGGAGTCTTGTTATAGTCATCGTCATCAGTAGGATTTTCTACAGTTCTATCAGTTGTATATAAAGAGAACGCATAAGCACCAATGTATAATATTCCCTTATCAGCAGGAATAACAACATCTCCACCTAAACCCTTATAAGCAGTTAAAGTTCTACTTTCAATAACGAATTCGCTATTAACAGTAATCTTGATCATAGCACTAATTGTTGAATTCTTTTTCTTTAATGAAATAGTTGCTGAACCTTCTTTAAGTGCGGTAACAACACCATTTTCATCAACAGTACAAATTCTTTCATTTGTGCTTGACCATTCGGCATCACTAATAGATGCATAATATGGTGTTAGATTTGCATGAAGCTTAATCTTTTCACCAGGATACATTGAAGGAGATGAAATGTTTGTTACGTATAATCTATCCCCTGTTGTACCAATAGCTGATGTATCACCTGAATTTGCGTATGCAAAAACAGTGTCAAAATAATCAAATGATATTTTTTCAATACTTGCATCATTTGTTAAAAGACTAGTTTTTAATATACTATTTGTACTAGCTCTCTTAACTGCAACAGTAATAAAAGCTGTATAACCTCTTACTCTATCTGTACAAGTAATTTTAGATGTACCACTCTTTAAACCATAAATTACACCATCTTTAACACTAACAATACTTGATTTTTCACTTTGCCAGTATAAATATTTGAAATAAGATTTATCAGTTTCAGTTTGTGATGCTAATAGCTTATATAAATCATATGATTCACCAGCAGTAATAGAAATAGCTGTTTGATCATTTCCATTAATATCGCCATTTTCTTTAAAACTAAATTCAGATGTAGTACCTGGTAATTCAACTGCATAAATATTAGCATTAAGAGCATAGTCATCAATATTAAAGAATAAACAGTTACTAGCTACAGAATTTGATGATAATGAATCCATGTAATCAGTAATTTCAACTCTTACTTTTGAATCACTACCTTTTTCACCATATACAGGAATAGGATTTGATAATGTTGTGTATGTATTAGTTGTTGAACCATTTTCAGTCTTTGAGAAGAATGAAACAGGTGTTACAGCTTGAACATAATGGTTATCTGAAACAGTTAAAGTAACATAATAATGTGTCTTCTTAGTTGTTTCATCATATTCAGATTCAAATGTTGCGCCCTTAATGATTGGAGCCTCATTATCCATTGTGAAATCGAAGCCAAATGAATTACGTACATTAGTTGATAAACCACCATCAACATAGTCTAAAGTACCAACCATATTAAATGTGTATTTTCTATTATTTACTAATCCTAGTGAAGAGGCTGTTTGTTTAATATAGTTATAATAAGGCATTGCTGAACCATTATTACCAAATGCTTTAGAACAATTATAATCAACATACTCCCATAATACTTCACCTGTAACAGTATCAGTAATAGTATAAGTCATAGTTTTAGCTGCACGTAAACATCCAGCATAAATTACGGAAATACCTTCAAGAGTACCGTTAGAATCTCCTACTGCAATATGATCAACAGAACCAGGAATTGCTTCGTACTTTGTTTCATCTAAATCATAAATATAAGTACCAAGTGGCACAATATAGTTATACATATAAGATGCATAAGGACGAGTTGCCCAGTAATCAGCTTTTACTTTGTCATCATCATCTATATTTTGATTATGAGCAGTTGTTTCAACTTCAAAGTAAGTCTTATCAAATAAAGGAGCTTCAGTCCAATCACCATAGAATGCTAGGAATGGAACATTTAAATTAGCTTCACCTTCAGTTTTAGCTAAAGCTTTTGCATAACCTTCAACATAAATTCCGTATGGGAAAGCTTCATTCATATAAGCCTTAGCTTCATCAGTTAAAGTATATCTATAAGTTACTGTTAAACTACCATTAGCTGGAACTGTAACTTCTTTATTAGTTAGTTTAACACCTGAGACATAAGCTTCAAAAGTATTGTCTAACATGTAAGATTTTTCAGCTACGAAGTTAGAATCAGATGAAGAAACTGATTCAGTCATAACATCTAAATCAAGTGTATAAGTTAAAGCATGATCAGATAAGTTATTGATACTAAAAGTCATTTCATAAACGCCAGTTCTCTTAGCATCATCACCTAGTTCAAGCTTTGGCTTATCAGAGTTAGCAACACTAATATAACCATTAGATGTAGTAGCACTAGTAATATTAGCTAATCCAGCGCCTTGTTTACGAGGTGTATAAGGATTACCTTCTTCATTATTAGCAATAGTTGCTGTAGACATTAATAATGCATAAGCTAAATTTTGAATTTCTTTAGCAGATTTAGAAGGATACTTCTCCTTTAAATATTGTTTAATTAATACAACAACACCACACATATTTGGTGTAGCCATTGAAGTACCACTCATTTTATCATAACCACCACCAGGGATAGATGATAAAATTTCTCCACCATGAGCTGTGATTTCAGGCTTAATTTCAAGGCTTGGAGTAGGACCCCAGCTTGAGAAATCTGACATGAAAGGACCAGCTTTATAGCTTGTAGAAATAGTAATAGTTCCACTAGTTTTACTAGCTAATTTTAGACCATCTTCTTTTGAAATAGAAATTGCTGGAATATGATCAGTTAATGAAATAGTCATAGAAATATCGCCTTCAACATTGTTGTAAACGATGATTGCTACTGCACCTTTACGTTGTGCATATTTTACCTTATCATCAAACGAACTATCACCACGTTTTACAAGTGCAATCTTACCAGTTACATTAATACTTGCATAAGATGCACTTGAACCAGTACCAGGAACTGTTACATATTCATATGTTTTAGTTCCATTTGTTTTAAGTTCTTCATCTTTTGCTTCAAGCTCACTAACAAAATCATTTGCATCGCTTGTAATTGTTCTACTTTGTAAGAAATAGAAATTAGATTCATCAGCTGTATCTTTGTTAGCAACAATATAACAAGACATAGAACCAGAAATTGAAGCTACAGATAAGCTTGATGTATAACTTGCTGGAGAACCTAATGTACCAGAATCAGGATTTGTAACCTTATTAGTGTTACCATCAGGACCGCCCATACCAGCAGAATAATCGTTACTAGCAGCCGCAAGTAAAGAAATACCTGCATTAGCTACTGCATCATATGTTTCATTAATAGCATCATTATCAGCTTCTCTATTGAAACCACAAGAAGTACCAAGTGACATATTAATACAGTCAACGCCTAGAATAACCGCATCATTTAAAGCCGCAAGTAAATCGTCAGTTTCAGCACCACTAGATTTATCACCAAATACTTTCATAAGTACAAGTTGTGTATTAACAGCAACACCTGTGATTGTATCATCATGACCACCTATTATACCAGCAACATGGGTACCATGTGATGAATCAGTAGGGTTTACATCATAATCCTTATCTGCATAATCATACATATAAGGAATCTTTTTAGAATAATAAACGTCTTCTGCTTTAAGATTAGCTGTAGTCTTATAAGCATTTAAACTTGTTAAATTATCGTTAATACTTTCGAGTGTTAACATTTCTTTACTTGGTTCACTGCTAAATACAGAGTGAGAAATATCAAAGCCTGAATCTAGAACTGCAACGCTAGTACCATTACCATCATAAGAAACATTACTAGAATTGAAAATACCAGTATCGTAAACATCAACTACATTATGAACAACATTAGTAGATGAACTAGATGTTGAAGTTGGTAAATTATAAGTATCACAAATAATTGTTTGATTAATGTTAGTTAAACTCTCAAGTTCTGATAATGCACCATATGTAGTTCTAACTGAAAAACCATTTAATATAGTAGTATATGTTTGATTAACTTCTTTAATTAATCCTTTTTTATATAAAGTATCAATTAATTTGTTTTGTTTATAAACAAGTGTACTATTCTTTGATGCACCTAAACTTGAATTATAGAATTCAGATACGGAAGAATAACGAGTTCCATATTGATTGTATAAATCAAGAAGAGAGTCATCTTCCATAGTAATGATAACATTTATTTCATCACTATCTTTATATCCATTATTTTTAATTAGATATTCAGCTTTAATCATATTTTGTTTAGACGCATTATCTAATTGTCCATCAGTTTTAATAACTCTTAATTCATTACTAGAATTATCATTAGAGTTATTATTAGTAGTGTTTGAATCAGCTTTACTACTATTTATCGTATTTGATTGACAAGAAGCTACACTAAATAATGTTACAGCACCTAAAGATAAATATGTTAACTTTTTAAAAAGCTTCATTTTGTCTCCTTTCATCATCTAAGCCAAAAATAGATGATTAACATTGTAAGTGTAAAACATATTACAATGCCAATTAAAATAGGGATAAAGTGAAGAAGAGCCGCTATTATAAGCGCTCGTCTTTCTTTTCTAGTAAGTCCTATCTCATTCCCTTTATTACTAGACCTTTTAGGCATACCTTCTATATCCATGTTATAAATAGTATGACCATCATCAATAAATTTTTCTTTTTTCTTATGACTCATTTTTTGATTCACAATTCTTATTATCAGTCACTCTTTTTTTAAACAATTTAGTTTTTAGAGTTTCTTTATTAGCTTCTTCTAAAGCTAGTCTCTCTTCTTCCTCTTTAAGCATTTGATCATATTTATCTAAAGAAGACATAATTTCTTTATTATATAAATGACATGCAACAAAGTGATTGTTTTCAACTTCTTCGTATTTAGGTTCAACAAGTTTACAACAACTCATGCAATCCTTACATCTTGTGTGGAATTTACATCCTTTAGGAGGATTTGCAGGAGAAGGAATATCTCCCGATAAGATAATACGATTCATCTTTACATCAGGATTTGGTTGAGGAACAGCAGAGAATAAAGCCTTAGTATATGGGTGTAAAGGATTTGCAAATATATTATCAGTATCTCCGTATTCCATCATGTTACCTAAATATAAAACTAAAATTTGATCAGTAATATATTTAACAACTGATAAATCATGCGAAATAAACACATAGGTTAATTCACGTTCATTTTGTAATTTCTTAAGTAGATTAATTACTTGAGCTTGAATAGAAACGTCTAATGCTGAAACTGGTTCATCTAGAATAACAAGTTTTGGATTAACAGCTAGAGCACGTGCTATACAAATACGTTGACGTTGTCCTCCTGAGAATTCATGAGGATATCTATCAAAATATGATCTTTGTAAACCACATTGTTCCATTACGTTTAAAACGTATTCTTCTACTTCTTCCTTAGGAACAATATTATGAACCTTAACAGCTTCAGAGATTATTGCGCCTACTGTCATACGAGGAGGAAGGGAAGAATAAGGATCTTGGAATACTAATTGAATATCAGTTCTATATTTATTCATCTTTTTACGAGGAACAAGAGTTAAATCATCCCCGTTAAAATAAATCTTACCACCATCAGAATCATATAATTTTAAAATTGTACGACCTAATGTAGTTTTACCACAACCTGATTCACCAACTATACCTATAGTTTCTCCCTTTTTTAGATTAAAAGAAACATTATCTACTGCATGTAAATAACTTTGAGGCTTTCCAAAGAAATTACGATTAAGAGGGAAATACTTTTTTAAATTTTCTACTTTTAAAATATACTCTTCGTTATTGTCTTTCATCATTTGCCTCCTTGTCATATAAGTAACATGAAACATAATGTGTATCATTTACATTTGTAAATTTAGGATATTTACCATCACAAGCCTTGATACAACGATTACATCTACCTTTAAAGAAACAAGTATCAGGTAAATTAATAGGGCTTGGAACCGAACCAGGAATAGAATATAGTGGTTCATTTGAATCAGAAGTAATTAATGGTTTACTCTTTTGAAGACCAATTGTATATGGGTGAAGAGGATTATTGAATATTTCGCGAACAGTACCATGTTCAATAACACGTCCACAATACATTACAACTACTTCATCAGCCATTTCGGCAATTACACCTAAATCGTGAGTAATTAACATAATTGAACAATGTTTTTCACGTTGTATCTTTTTAAGTAAATCAAGAATTTGAGCTTGAATTGTAACATCAAGTGCAGTTGTAGGTTCATCCGCAATAATTAATTTAGGATCACCTGCAAGCGCCATTGCAATCATTACACGTTGTCTCATACCACCTGATAACTCATGAGGATAAGACTTATATACACGCTCAGGCATTGATATACCTACTTGATTAAGTAAATCAATAGTATGTGCTTTAGCTTCTTCTTTAGTTATACCTTTTTTATGTAAAAAAGATACTTCATCTAATTGATTACCAATTGTAAAAACTGGATTTAAACTTGTCATAGGCTCTTGGAAAATCATAGTAATATCTTTTCCACGAATGTTATACATTTCTTGCATAGGCATTTTTGCAATATCGTATGCAATTTTATTTCCAGATTCATCAAAACCTAAATCATCAGAATTAAATCTAATAGAACCACCAGTAATTTGACCTTGAGGAGCTTGAACTAGTTGCATAATAGATAAACTAGTTACTGACTTACCACAACCAGATTCACCAACAACACCAATAATTTTATCTTTAGGAAGATTAAAAGATACATGATTAACTGATTGAACAGTACCATTATCAGTAAAGAAAGATGTAACAAGATCATCGATTTCAATAATATTATTAGGATCTTTCATTACTGTAGTGTATTCACTAACATCTTTTTTCTTCTTTTTTTGTTTTTCATAATATTTCATTTGGGAAATATTATATTTACTAATAGCTTTACTTTCCTTGTTAGAAAGATAATTTGTATTTTTCTTTGCCATAAAACACCCCTTACTTTCTACTCTTAGGATCCATTGCGTCTCTCAAACCATCACCAACAAAGTTGAACGCAAGAACAGCTAGAACAATCATGAAACCTGCAGGTAACCATAAATTCATATGATATTTTAAATTCATTTGATCTTTACAACATGAAATCATTGTACCCCATGATGCAGTATCTCCTGATACACCAAGTCCTAGATAAGATAATGTTGATTCATATAAGATAACACTACCTAAACCTAAAGTCATTGAAACGATAAGTTGTGGCATTACATTTGGAATTAAATGCTTAACAATACGTCTCCATGTAGGAAGACCCATAACCTCAGTAGCTGTAATATATTCTTGTTCACGAAGATATAAGATTTGTCCACGAACCATACGAGCAGTTCCGGACCAGCTAAAGACGGTTATTATAATCATAATAAAGTAAATTTTAACACTATCAGTTAATTTCCATGCATCTAAAACCATAGATGCAATTAATAAGATAGGAAGTGTTGGAATACAGTTGAAAATATCAACTATACGCATTATTAATCCGTCAACCCATCCACCAAAGTAACCAGCAAGGCCACCAAGTAAGACACCAATTAAAGTTTCAAGAATTACTACAACAAATCCAATTGTAAGAGAAATTCTACCACCATACATTAAACGAGTCATAACATCATAACTCTTTTCATCAGTACCTAACCAGTGAGAACTTGAAGGATCTGCTAAATTGTTATTATCTTTTCTAGTAGTGATTTTAACAACTACTGTATAAGTATTACCATTTTCATCAGTAATTTCTTTATTTTCAAATGTTTCAAGATATTGAGTTGTATTATCTTGTTCAGCTTGTCCATATGGTGAGAATAAAGGACCTACAAAGCTAAATAAAAATAGAGCAATAATTAAAACTAGACCTACAACTGATAATTTAGAACGGAAAAATCTTTTAAACATTAGTCTTGTAGGACTAAGTTGTTTAAATGTTTCCTTTTCTACTTTCTTTTCTTCATTTGTATCTTGGGTGTTTTCATGAATTTCTTCAATTTCATTTTCTTTATTTTCCATACAAAACACCTACTTTCCTAATTTAACTCTTGGATCTACAAGAGAGTACATAATATCAGATAATAATGTACCTATTACGGTTAAAATAGCTAAGAACATATTATAACCCATAATAAAAGGAATATCTCCCTCTGTTAAAGCTTTATAAGCCATACGACCAATACCAGGTATTCCAAATACTTCTTCTGTAATCATCATACCCCCAAATAAAGAAGGTAAGATACCAGCAAGCAAAGTAACAATAGGAATCATTGTATTTCTAAACGCATGTTTATAAATAACTTTCTTTTCACTTAATCCTTTAGCACGTGCAGTACGGATATAATCAGCATTTAATACTTCAAGCATATTTGTTCTTGTATAACGCATTAATCCACCAATAGATAATACTACTGAGCAAAATATAGGTAAGATTAAATGATGAATTGTATCTCCAAGTTTTGAAAGCCATCCCGCAAAAGTTGATGTATCGAATACTTGGCTTGAATTTAGGCCTTCAGTAGGGAACCATCCTAAATCAAGTGCAAACGTTTTAATTAAGATAGCACCAAAGAAATAAGTAGGTAGTGAAATACCAATCATAGTAAATACAGTAACAATATAATCACGAGCAGTATATTGATGTGTAGCACTTGTAATACCAAGAGGAATTGCAATTAAGAATTGTAATATAGTTGCAATAATTGCAATAGAGAATGATATCCACATGTTTTCACGAATAACACGACTAACAGGAAGTTCATACTTCCAAGACATACCAAGATCTCCACGTAATGCTTGAGATAACCATTTCCAATAACCTTTAATAATTCCTAGAAATGAATTGTCATCAAGTCCTAGAGGCTTTTTTAACGCTATTATATCATCCATTGTCATTTGACCGTTTGCAAGTTGACTTTGATATTTATTTTCAATAAAGTCCGTAGGCATTAAACGGACAATAAAATAAATAATAATCGAAACACCAAATAAAACAAGAATAGATATAAGGATACGTTTAACTATGTATTTTAACATAAATTTAGTTCTCCTTTAATTTTGCTAAAAGTGGCCATAAAAATAGCCACATATTAGCACAATACTATGCAATTTCGTTAGCTCTCCAAATACGAGAAGTAACACCAGTATAAGAAGTTAATTCATCTCCTGTTACTAAAGAATTCTTATCAAGTTGTGTTCCGTTGAACGCACTTAAATCTTCTCTTTGGTAAGTAGGTAATTCGATAGCAAGTTGCATAACAAGATCTAAGCATTCTTTATAAATAGCAGCACGTTGACTTTGAATAGTAGTCTTTCTAGCTTCCATAATCTTGCTCGATAATTCATTAATTAACTTGTTTTCAACAGGATAACTATCGTTATTTAAAATTGATTTATAACCCCAGTTAAGAATTGCAGTAGCACTTGAGTTCTTGTGGTAAACTTGATACATATCAGGATCAAGAGAACTTGACCAAGCAGCTGCCCAAACTTCTAGAGCTCCACTTGTTAATTTAGTAAGAGCTTGGCTATCTTTCTTAACAGTAATTTGTAAACCACAGCTGTTTAATAATGTAGCAGCTTTCTTGAATGCAGCATAAGCAGGGTGATCTTCTGAAGCACCAGCAATTGTAAATGTATAAGATAGATCGTAAGTATTATCTGCATTAGCCTTAATACCACCAAGTTCAGTAATTAAATACTTAATGAATGCTTGTTGTTGCTCACTACTAAAATAAGAACCTGCTGAAATTTTGTTATCTTGAACGAATTGTCTGTAATTAGGTGAAACAACAGTTAAATCACTAGGAACTTTTTCAAATACAGAAGGATAGTATGAAGTACATCCTGTAGGATATGCCCAAGATTCTTTAGACATAGATCTGTTGATACGAGAAGCTGTAGTTCCATAATATGAAACGATATCATCTACATTAATTGAGTGCATAATAGCTTGACGTACATATAATGATTTAACTTTACCAGCGTTAATTCCAACATAACCATAACCTTGAGTTTTGTTAGAAATAGTCTCATAACCTTCGCTTTGTTTTTGTTGTAGTTCAGAAACAGTTTCTGGTTTTGCACTTGGTTCACAATAATCAACGCTACCAGAATATAAAGAACTTAATACACCTTCAGTTGGAACAACACGGAAATAGATATTTTTGATATTAGGAGCTTGTCCTGTTTCGCCGTCTCTAAAATATTCATTTCTTGCAAAATAAATAGTAGTACCATCGAAGAATGTACCAGGAACAGGTTCTTTACCATCACTTGAGGCAGCTTGATATGCACCAGCACCCATTGGCACTTTAATCTTAGTTGAATCTTTTAATACAGTATCTCTAAAGTTTTGGTCGTTGTAAGAAACACCAAAGTTAGATTCATAGTCAAATTTTTCAATTTGTTCACTATTTGAATAGTAATACATAGGAGCTACAGCAAATGAGAAGTTCCAAATAGCCTTAGGGTCTTCGCCGTTAATTGTAATAGATAAAACTTCATTGTTTGAAGCAGAACCGTCAGAATTGTATTTAGCAGCAGGATATTCTACGCCGTTTACTGTTACTGAGCTTGTTTGGTTAGCAAATTTAATACCAGAGATGTTGTTATATTGTTTACCATTTTTTTCAATATATTCTCTAGATAATTCATTTGCGATATAAGTCTTAATTTCACTAGCTGTTTGCCATTGAGTAGCAACTGTAGTTAATTGTTCAGGCATATAAGCATCATATACTAAATTAATGCAATCTTGTTCGCTTAATTGTCTAATTTCATCTAAACTATTATGAGCCTTAAATGAGAATTGACAATCTTTCTTACTCCAAGTGATAAATCCTTCGTTATATAAGAAGATTTCAGCAGTAGTTTCAAATGGAGTTGTTACAGATTCGCCTTTTGAATTGATAAATGATTGAATATTACCTTTTGAATCAAGGAATTGATCCTTATAATCATCAGTTGAAGCACTCTTAGCTGTCTTGTAATCATTACTTAATTCTTCTTTAAATAATGAGTTAATCTTATCAAAATCGCTTACTAATGTATCATAGCCATTAGCTTCTTCATATTCTTCTAATTTATCTCTAAGTAGCTCAACAGTTAAATTTTCATTTGCGCCAAGTTTATCATAAATATCATCATATGCATCACAAAGGTCTGAAATTCTTTGTTCTGCTTGTCGATTGAATCCATCCATGAATGAATCTTGTTCAGTTTCAGATGCAGTTTGTGTACGATATTGTTTTAAACCAACAATATCAGTAGAGTACATTGTTGAAGAACCATTGTAAACAGGATCTAGATAAACATATAAGTTAAATAAAACGTCCTTCATTGTTAAAGCAGAACCGTTAGAGAACTTAATAGAGTTATCTAAAACAAAGTAATATGTAGATGTATTGCTTGTTGTATCATACTTAATTTCATAATCGTATGTAACAACACTTGCGCCTTGTTTACGAGTTTTAGGGTTACCATTTTTATCATTTGTTAGCATACTAATTTGTGTCATAGAAACAACTGATGCATCAGCTGTACTTGATGAGAAAAATGGGCTAAATACTTGGTCAACTTCTTGACTAGCCATTGTTAATGGTCTAGTATTATTCTTTTCATTATTAGAACTTGATGAACTACCAGAGCTTTGAGAAGGGCTTTCAGTTGGTGTACTTGAAGAGTTTGAAGTTTCGTTAGAACCACCACAAGAAGCTGCAGTTACACAAGTTAAAGAAACCAAACCAAGAGCTAAAGCTTTAGTAATTTTAATCTTTCTTTTCATATAATCTCCTTAATTTTTTGAAATAGTAAATATATAATTTTCAACATTATTTGAACTTTGATCAGTATCAAATATACCATTGTAGCTAGTTAAATCTTCATAAGCAATTAAAGTTCTTAAATATCTTTCACTACCTGAATAGTTAAATGTGATATTAACATTTGATAATGTAGAATTTGTAACATTAGTCGCAAAGCCTGCTAAAATCGCATTATCAGAGTTAACTTTCATTGTACAATTAATATTTAAATCTTTGATTTGAACTTTATCTAATACATCAAATAAAGAACAAAGAATTACATCCTTCTTACCATTATAATCATACTTAGTTTTTTGATTGATATTTCTTGTTGTTGTTGAATAAGTAATAGTATGGTTATTACCATTAAAAATAATAGTTTTATTATAAGATGTACCTGTAAACTTGTATAATTTAAGAACATCAGTTGTTTCGATATCATTTAATAAATAAATACCATCATATGTATCAAAACCACTTTCAATTGCTTCATTTAATTCGCTAGCATTACTTACTAGTTGATATTTACCAGGTATATAATTAGCGTAAATTACATAGTCAACACTATCTAAAGTTGAATCACTATCAGCGATAACTATTTCACTAACATTATTTTCGCTAATTTCTTTATTATCATATGTAAACGATTTGAAATAAGTGCAATTGTGTTCTAGTAAAGCTTCCTTTATTTCATTTTTTCTAGAACTATCAAGTTTGAACTCTTCACCCTCGTTAGCTTCATATCTAGCAAGTTCAACATCTTCATTATTTATTTTAGCTTTAACTACAAATGAATATGTAGTAGCTGTTTTCCATTTAGCATATAAATTGATTTCTTCTTTATAACCAATTTTTTCATTTTCATTCACTAAATTACTATATGTTCCGTCCTCGCTTTTTGTTTTATACCATCCAGCAAGTTTCTTTCCCATACCATCAGCTTCAATAGTACGGTTATCAAGGTTTTCAAGAGTTTTACCAATAGATAACTCTTCTCCCTCTTTGACATTATAATAAATTTTTACATCTTCTTTAGAACCAGCATAAGTTCCACCCTCAAGGTGATATATGACAGTCGCATAGTTTTCATATTGATTAGTATCACTAGAACAAGAAGACATAATTAAAGCAAAACAAAAAACAAATATAAAGCCAAAAACGTAATAAATTTTATTTTTCATTTCTAACTTCACCTGCAATTTATTTTTTTGAAATTGTAAATAAGAATGCTTCATCTAAATTAGTTTTTTGTTGAATAACAAATTTATAAGAAATTTTTTTATTAACCATATCTTCACTAACAGTTAATTCATATTTGAAATTTTTATATTTTCCGTCTCCATCAACTGTAATATTTTTAGAAATTCCAGCTTCGTCATTTTTTCTTACAGATAAAAGTGGATCTAATGATGATTCTGCATGTGATTCAAATACATATGTACCAGCTTCACTTGGTGTAAAACTAATCCATAAATTAGTGTTTGATTCTTTTCCCGCTTCAATATTGTAAGCTCCTAGAGTAACTTCGTAAGGATTAGACTCAGTTCCTATTTCGCCAAGACTTAAAGCATCAGCACTATTTAATTTGATTAAATGAATAACGCCTTCACGATTTTCTTTGTTTTGAACTAGTTCATTGGGATCAAAAGAATATCCTTCAGGTAAACTTGCCTTCATTATATGAACTGTAAGGTCATTTTCATAACTTGTAATATTTTTATCTGTTGTTGTAACATATCCGTTTTCATCAGTTGTTTCCATTTTAGCATAGCAGTCACCAGATACATTACACCATTGAACAATTATATCTTTAGCTGGAGTATTATCTTCGTATAAAACTTGAACCTTATAGTAATCTGTAGATACACTACTTGAGCCATTTGCACTTGAACTAGAAGTTCCACTTGGTACTAAACTACTTGGTTCACTAGGTTTTGAGTCTGTAGATTCGTTATTAGCACATGATGCAAGAATAACAAAAGAACTAGCTAGTACACCAGCCGTTAAAATCTTTTTAATTTTCATCCTATTCTCCTTTTAATATGTATAGTTTGTAAAAAACCATTATAAATTATAACCTTTTTCTATAAATTAAACAATGAAAAAGCAATTAGTTTATTTATGAAAATGTTTTTATATATTTTGTTCACTGTTTTTTGATTTTTTGCATATTTTATTTTACTTACAAAG
>CAVEPF010000077.1:20333-50009 GCA_963617645.1 Anaerotignum sp.
ATTTAAAATAATATTTTGCAAAAAAGAGCTTATTTTTTTAAAAAACAATTTTTTGTTTATAATTTTAAATTATTTAATACTACTTTAAAGCTAATTTTTATTTTAAAAGGCGCGAAACCTCATTATTAAGTTCTTCATAACTTAAAGAACCAATACGTACAAATGCTACATCTCCATTTTGATCAACAATAAGGCTAATAGGGTATGTAGATTCTCCACCTAGCATTGAATAATATGTATCAGCCACATCATCATATCCCCAAAGAATTGAGAAATTATTATTATTAATATATTTATATGCTTCATTTATATGATATGATTCCATTTTATTTCCTGTTTTAAAAGTAGAACCTTGATGAATAGCTATAACAGTAACTTTATCTTTATATTCTTCTTGTATTTGATTAAAGAATGGTAATTCTTGTTTACAAGGAGTACACCAATATCCCCAGAAGTTTATGATAGTAATTTTACCATGATTGTTTTTAACATTAAAAACCTTATCATCAACTAAAGTACCATCTTCAATTTTTAAAGTTGTTATATTTCTAGTGTAACAATATTGTCCTACTTGATTACCAATTTCTCTGCCTAAATAAGTTAAAGTTATTTCATAAGATTGATTTAAAATAGAATCGGTTGAAGAATATTTTAAAACACAGTTTTTATCACTCCATAAATAGTATGGATATTTTAATTCATCGATAAATGAAGATAATGCACTTGCCTTATCATCATCATACGCATAAATAAAATTAGTATTATCACTAAATGTTTCTCTTGCTTCAGTCAAATTTTGTTCAAAGTTTTGAAAAGAAGAAATTATATAAACTTTTATGTTAATATCTTTACAAGTTTTTTCTATATCTTCTATTTCTTCTTTATTAAATTCATCAAAAAAGTAAAGAATATATAGTTCACTATTGTTTCCGTAAATATTTTCACGCATATAGTGAGACATATCAGAATGATATACATTAAGTTTTAAAGTTGAAACACGTGCGTTTACTTTATGTGTCCTATCTACAGACCAAACACTTGCATAAAGAATAACTATAAGTAGAAATACTAAACTTAAAACTCTAATGATATGTTTTGTAATTATACTAGACTTCTTCATTTGTTTCTACCTCCTTAGTTTGGATTGTAGAATTCAATGTCTCTTTTTCTTTTTTCTCACGTTCTAAATCACGTTTAATTTCAGTCATAATGTTCTTCCATTCGATTGCATGTTGTTGACATACCTTACGGCACTCACCACATTGAATACACTCATGGTCTCCTACTTCAAGTACATCCATCTTACAATGTGAGACACATGAACCACAATGATTACATTTTGATTTATCTACTTTTACGCCTAAAATAGCAATTTTGTTAAATAAACCATATATAGCACCAAGTGGACAGAAGAAACGGCAGAAAAATCTATAAATAAAAATAGAAGCTACAATAAATATAACAAGAAGTGAAAATTTCCATGTAAATAATGGTCCAAGTTGAGCAAAGAAATTAGAATTATTAGGATTTGAAAGTAATAATACAGCGCCTTCAAATGTGCCAAGTGGACAAATATATTTACAAAATGCAGGAAGTGGTAAATCTTGAACAAGGCCAAACATTAAAGGAATAATAATTACAAGCACAACAAGTAAGACATATTTAAAATAGCTTAAAGCTCTTGTAACACGATTCTTTTTTAATTTAGGAGTCTTAATCTTATATAACAATTCTTGTAGTAATCCGCCAGGACATAACCATCCACAAATTGTTCTACCAAATATAATACAGTAAAGTAGAATTATACCTAAAACATATGTAGGGGCTTTAATTTTACTTTCTGATAGGGCATTTTGAATTGAGCCTAAAGGACAAGCACCGATTGCACCCGGACAAGAATAACAGTTCATACCAGGTACACAAAATTCTTTTGTTTTACCTGTGAAAATATCTCCTGTCACATAACCTCTTAAATTTGCATTATATAAAAGCAATGCATAAATTTGAATTAAACGTCTTTTAGTAGGAATATTAATTATTAGAAATGAATTAATCTTAACAAAAAACATTTGTATTTTATATATAATTTTTGCAAAAAAGTTTTTGTTTTCCATACTAGCCAAGTCCTATACATTCTGTACAAATTTTTGCAGCCTTAGTATAAACTCTACTAGGCCCACCATTTAAAATACCATCTATGATAAATACTATCGCAATAATAATTATTATGCCTCTAAGGGCTAACAAAAGTCTTCTTTTCTTTAAAGTTTCTTCCTTAAAGTTTATAGGACCTCTCTTATATTCTTTAAGTAATTTCTTACAAGAAATAATTGCATTATTTGCATTATATGATTCGTAAATTGTTAATATTATAAAACAAATAAAGCCAACTAAAACAAAAGGCCATATATGTTTAACAGCTTTTACAACCTCTTCTGTAGCATTTAATCCTTGAACGTAATGACTTTTATTAAATAAATACATACAAGGGAAAATAGCTAAAATAGCACAAATAGATAAAAATATAGCATAAGCTATCTTTTTATTTTTAACTGTTTTTTTGTAATCAAGATAATCAGGATTATCTTTCTCAATTTTATCAAGCGGAATAATCGCAGTTAATGTTTTTAATTTTGTTATATTGCTATTCTTGCTAGCTCTATTATCATCTAAATGTTTGAACAAAGATAATATTATAGATCCAACAACGCAAACAAGCCATAAAATAATAGGAACTATAATTTGTTTTATATACTCTCCAACTTTAGTTCTTGAATAAATATCACCATCTGTAGGAGTTCTATATAATCTTTGTACTTGTACAAAGAATAAAATGCCTGTAAGTATAGTTAAAATTGATAAAACACACCAAACAATAATCTTTGTAATTTTATCTTTATCTTTCATTTTTTCCTCCCATTAATAATTAAATTAATGGTACAAGAATCCTTGTACCATATAATTCAATTAATTGTTAGAACCTAAATCTACCTCATAATAACATACTTTTAACCATGCGCCATCAACAGGAGTGTATCTAACAGCACCATCAATAGTTGTTTGATTAATGAATGTATATTTAGCTACTAATTGAGTAAGTAAATCACAAAGTTCTTGACTTACCTTAATAGTACCATAGTATATGCTATTTGTATCAGTAACTAATTCAGATGCAATAATTGCTTTAACTTCTGAAGTCTTATCAGCTAGGCAGAAGATTTGTTCTAATTCAACTTCTGTATATGGAGTTGATATAACATTACCTGAATCATCATATACTAAATTACCCTCAGAATCAGTTTGATAATGAACGAATTCTTTTTGAAGTGCAGCTAATGTAAAGTCAAATGCGCCCAAATCAGTAGCTTGCTCTAAATTCATAGAATTAATAATTGATGTTACATATTTGAAATCAGCATAAATATATTTATCTGTTTGGATAACACCATCAACAACAGGGTGGTAATAATTATCTTCACCAAGTTTTACATTAACATTTGAAATAGATTTGTATTGACTTATGCTACCAGTTGAATCTGTATCATAAGTAAATGTACCTTCACTTGCTTGAGCTAAGTATTTATAAGATTCACCGACGTAATTAATTTCAAAATGTAATGTATCATCAGTGTTATTTATATCCCACCAACATGGCGCAACATAATAAGTCTTACCTGCTTCGTAATAGAAGTGATATACAAAGTTTTCATCAGCAGTTTCACCGCTAATTCTTTGATAACTTCCTCTTTCAACGTTGCCTGTACTTGCACTACCGTCAGCGTCATAGAAGAAACACTCAGTTACTCCGCCTTCATCAATACTCTTAATTTCATAAACACCTGAAACAGTTGGTGTAACTTTAAATAAGTATCCACGTGGAACAAGTGGGAAGTCAAACTTAATAAAATTAACATTTGTATCAGTGCTTGAATAATTAATTTTACCTTCAATTGCACTAAATGTTGCTAAACCTCTAATTGGGTCGCCTAATTTATCAGCATCTGCAATATTGTATTCATCGATATAAATACACATTTCAAGCCATTGATTAATATTACCTTTACTAGCTTCATCACCAAATTCTTGACCTAACCATACAAGAGCTTCTTTTAATTCTTCTGTAATTGAAGTAACACCAGTTGTAGGCATATCTAAAATAGAAACACTTGAATTATTACAGTAAGATGCATAAGTTACTAAAATATCGTAATATGACTTACCAGCAGAGTTTTTAGCAGCCTTTAAGTCATCAGTAAATGTTGTAAGCATAGTAGAAATTGAATCATTAGAGAAATGAGTATTATCATCAACAAGAGCTGCTAATAATAAAGGACCTGTTTTAGATCCAACATGATAATATTCGTCGTCTCCAAGAACAGCATTAACGTAATTTTCCCATACTTTATCAACAGGATCTAGTTCGCCGTAAGATGCTTGACGAATTTGTCTAAACGCACCAACTTTGTTAGGATCAGCAAATTTAATATTCTTAACATAAACAGTATCATCATATAAAGATAATTTAGAATCTTTATAATATAAGAATTCAACTGTGATAGTTTCTTCTACTTCACCAGAAACATAGATACACTTAGTTACATAATCATTGCTATTACCAGCATCTTGGAACATTAACTTACCATCAACATAAACACCGAATAAATCGCCGTCTTCAGTAGATACTTTATAATCCATTGTAAGAGCTGTATTAGCAGGAACAGTAACATCTAAGTAAACAATTGAGTAAGATGAATTAGTACCAGTGTTTGTAGGTACAATCGCATCGCCTTTTACATTCCATGGCCAGTTGTATGTAGCATAATTTTCTCTTGATTCATTTGCAAATGTAACTACACCACTCTTTTTAATATCATCTCCGCATAGAGCAATATTAGCTAAAGTTTCACTACCAGGATATGTTGTAGTAGGTATTACAGTTGAACTATTTCCTTCATATGTTTGAATATAATCATCACCGATGAACTTTTCAAATAGAGCATCCCACTTATCGGTTGAAGTGATAGCACCACCATCAATACTTGTAATAGTACCATATCTATCAATGAATACTGTAGTAGGGTAACCTGAAAGGGTAAAACTTGAAATTATATTATAATCGTCAATTGTAGTAAAGAAATCATAACCATTATTATTTAAGAAAGCTGTTACAGTAGCTTCTGTATCTTGACTAGATGCACCAGGATTAATTTCGATTAAAGAAACAGAGTCTGTGTATTTAGCATAACTTTCAAGTAAATAAGGGAATTCACGTACACACCATGAACAAGTAGTATACCAGAAGTTTAATACTACTAAATCATGAGTTTCTAACTCACCTTTGATTGATTTAGTAACGTTTCGGCTTATATTTTTTCCATTGTTACTTGATTCTAGACCTGTAAATGTATAGTCATACATTTGATCAAACTCAGAGAATTTAGGTAACGATTCATATTCTTCAATTAAATATGGATCAAATTTAAGCGTTACAGTTTGACCTGCCTCAGCCATTAAACCAACATAATCATCATTTAATGTATATCCATCAGGATCAATTACATCTAATTGATAATTAGCATCAGTTTTAGCATTAAATTGAACGATACCGCTAGCATTAGTAGCCATAGTTTTTTCAACACCATCAATAACTGTTGAAATAATAGCATTACTAATAGGCTTACCTCCAATAGATTCAGCCTTTATTGTATATGTAGCCTCACCAGGAGCTAATGAAGTAGATGAGCTTGAACCGTTAGATGAAGAACTTGATGTTGATTCACTAGGATTTGTAGATTCACTAGGGTTTGTTGATTCACTAGGTTCACTGTTTGAACTTTGACTAGGGTCAGTTTTAACGCCACATGCTACTAAAGTAAGTCCTGAAACTAAAAGTGAGGACATAGATAACACTTTTAATAGTTTTTTCATTTTTTTCTCCTTTTAATATTTTTAATTTTTAAGGATTCTATCCCACATTTTCACATTATATATATTTTTATTAAAATAAGCAATTATATTACATAATATAAATAATCATTAATTTATTTGTAATAACCACAAATAAATAACCATTGGCTAGCTTCGTCAGCGTAAGTGTTGTCTTGTTCACACCAGCCTTTACCATCAAAGAAATATTGATTATTATTTGATAACTTTTGCAAGAAGACCCTTAATTCTTCAGTTACATAACAATAACCTTCACTATTACACATATCAGTATATTCAGCTTCAACAAATCGTTTCCAGTTTTCAATGATGCGTAATCCGTCTTCTGTTTTATTATTAGTTGCAATAGCACTATAAGGTGTTCCACCTTCATCCTCTAAATGAATGATGCCTGAATCAATATAATGAGAACTAGTTGTTAAATTGGCAACTAGTGGTCTTGTTTGGCCATTATTTAATTTAATATACCATATACCATCGTTTTCATTTAAAAAACACTTTGAAGAATCTAAAATAGTTCTAGCACTCTCATTTTCTTTCATTTCAGGACTATTGTATAAATCTTGAATAATACCAGTTCCTGGAATACTTAATGTAGGATTTAAAACATAATCTCCGTTTGGATCTAAAGTATATACGCCGTTTTCTAAACTAAATCGTTTTTTATAAAAATAATTTTGATTTCCTATAAATGTTGAACCTAAAACTAACTTATTAAAGAACGTTGTATTATGAACATCTGAATCAAGATATTCAGTATTAAAATGATATTCTTCTTCATTAGTTACTTTTTTATAGCTTGTAATATAATTACCATCACTATCTTTTTTATATGTTCCGTCTTCATTTCTTTCGTAATATAGTTCGCTAGCATATATAATTTCTCTATTTACAAATGTTTGTTCGGCTTCACCTAAATATGTAATTTTAAACGGAATTTCAACAGGATATAAACTGCTATCTTTAACCTCAGCACGTATACCAAACTTTTGTACATTTCCTATTTGACGTTCAGTGAAACTTGATGTGAATGCAAAGTTCTTAGTGTAACCATTCTCATAAGTTTGACCACCATTATCAACCTTTGTTTCACCAAATGCTGTATTTGTAGAACCTGAATAATATGTAATAGCAACAGGATTAATATTGTTGTTAAACATGTTAACAACTGATTCAAATTTATAAATACCAGCAACTTTAGGAGAGAATTCATAATAGACAATATCACTAGCACTTTTAACTTTAGCAACGTAATAATATACAGAGGATGTATTGATACTAGTTAAATTATCTATTTTATATGCTTTGTTGTATAAATCAACACCAGTTCCACCAGTTGTTTTACCTTTAGCATATAAATTAATTGTGCAATTAGGGTTACTAGTATTAACAACAGATAAATTAGGGTCGTAAGCATAAGACAATGTACCATCAATATATGCATAATATTCACCGTCAGGTGCTTCAATACTAGCAGTACCATCATTTTTAAGCTCAGAAGAGAAAATGCCGTTTTTACCACGTAAGACGATATTTAATTTACCATTTCCAGGGTATGGATTTGACTTATATAATACATTAATATTAAATGTTACATTTGTATTTGTACTTTGTGAACTGCTAGATTCAGTTTGTTTAGATGGAGTAGAAGGAGTTATGACCTCTCCACAAGAGATTAAAGTAAGTAAAAGAATTATAAAAGGAAATAAATATATTATTTTTTTCATTTATCTTTTAGCTCCTTTCTTAAATAGCGATTTTATATCTTGAAGTTTAAGTTTACGAATAGCAATATCAGCTATAAATAAAATAACAGATAAAATCATTAATAATGGAGTAAACTCATACTTATATTTTACAACTCCAATGTTTGAGTTATCTATACTAAGATTTAAATCGTAATTAACAGTACCATCAGTTGTAATAATATTATATAAAAATGATGGATCAGATTCTTGAAATGAGTCGTATTCACTAAAATATGAAATAGCTACATATTTTGACACAATATTATCATCAATTGAAATTTCTAATCTATAAGTTCCTGTTTCATTTAATTCAAAATTAGTAAAATAATAAGAAGAGTTAAGGGATAAATTAAACTTTTCATCCATATTTTTACTAACAATTCTAATTGTAGCTTCTTTTAGTTCGCTAATGTTTTCTGTCGTAACATTTAAAGCAAAATGAGAACCTTCGTTTTCTATTTCAACATTAATTGCAGCCTTATCATTGTTTTTAGGTGTAGATGTAGTCGCAATGTTTTCACAAAATTTAGCTTCGGAAGTATTTTCTTTAGCATATTTATTTAATAATGATGCAAAACATGAAACATTACCTTCACCATATTTCCATGTTGAATACAAAGGATATTCAGTTGAATTATCAACTACATTAACAATGTTAGTTGCATTTGCTTTGATACTGGATTTGTAAAATTCACTTATAGTTTTAGTTAAATTAACTCCATCTACAACTTCATGATTTTTATTAACAACTTTTACTGAAAAATTACCAGTTTTATAAGTATCTGTTTCATTATCAATAATTGCATCAAAAGCTGCACCATTAGCATCTTCTTCAGTTAAAATCTTATTAACAGTTCCACCACTTGATGCAAGAGCTTGAAGAATGTAAGGGGTTTCAGCATTTTCGTTAATCAATATACCACTAGTTGTGATATTTATACCTTTCATTTCAACAAATAATTCGCGCATATCAGTACTTACACTATTACTACTATCATGATTCATACCATCACTAATTAACATTACTTTCTTTTCTTTATAATTAGTATTTTTAATAAGTGAATATGCATATTTTAATGCACTTTCGATATTAGTAGCTTGTCTAGCTTGTAAATCTTCAACTGCTTTTTTAGCTCTAGCAATATTTGCAGCAGAAGCACGGCCTGAGTCTAAAATTTCACAATCTCCGTAAAATGTGATAATAGTATAAAAATCATTTTCATTTAATGTATCTAATAGTTTATAAGTAGCAGTTTTAGCAATTTGTAAATGTGATGCTTGTTGCATTGAATTTGATATATCAAGTAATATTGTATAACTCTTAGCTTGATTATTTGCACCATAACTTAAAGGTAACATACTAGAAAATGTTTTAAGAGAATCATTAGAATTTGCATTTTGTGTATTAGTATTACCATATGTAATTAATGATTTACCATAAGTTGATACTAGTGTATTAACATTGTTTATAAAGCTCTCGGCATTTACTTTAAATGTATCACTTGCAAGATTAAAATTATCTAAAACAATTTCATCATACATCGCTAAATCTTCAATTAAGAATGGAATTTCTTCATCATTATTAACATAGCTTGTAATATTATATTTATCAGTGTCAGAATAAACAGATTCAAAAACTTTTAATTCGCTTTCTCCTTTATCTGTATCATTTGATAAAAATAATATCTTTATTGTTGAACTAACATTTTGAACAAAAATATAACTATTGTTATAAGGATTTGTGTCAGTATTAGCTGTGTGGTCGCTATCTTTATATTCGGATACTGTTACATTATATGTATTTGCACCAGGTGTATTAGTGTCTAATTCAAAAGAGAACTTATTTGATCCCTTTGTAAGACCAGCTGTAATATTGTATTCACTAATTTTATCTGTTGGTACAATACCATTAACAGTTACATTAATTGTCACAGCTTCAACGTCTTTATTAGAATCAATTGTAACTATAGCTTCTTCACTTTTTGAAATATATGTAGACTCATTATAACTAACAGATGATACTTGGAATTCATCTGCATCTTCAGTTAATGTATTATCTAAATACATTGCATCAATATGAATATCAAATTGTTCAAGATTTAATATTAAACCAGATATTGATTTATCTTGTGTTTCAACACCATCACTAATTACAACAATACGTTTAACTACACCGTCTTGAAATAAACCTGAAGTATATTCTAATGCATCACGAACATTAGTTTCAGAGTCATCAACACCACTATCTTTAACTGTAACAAATTTCTTTCCAAGTTCTGTAACAACCTTATAATCTTTTCCGTACGCTATAACCCCAATTTTTGAATTATCAGGAAGATTTTTAGAAAGATTATTAATAGCCTCATCGATTTTATCTAGATTTTTATTACTTGAATAAGAACAGTCAGCTAAAACGTATACATCAGTTTCTGTAATATTCTTTTCTAAAGTCATTTGTGCAACTGATAAAGTTAAGAATATTGCAATAACAATATGTATAACAAGAGATGTAATATTATGAAAGTTAAATCCTTCTTTTTTAATTAAAATAAAGAAAGGTACAATTATTATTAATAAAAGAGGAATTGCAATTAAGAGTAAATATGGGTTAGAAAAGTTGATGTTGTTCATAACAATACACCATCCAATCTGCTAGACATAGCAAAATTACAAATACAAAACAAATAGTTAACAAACTAAATGTACCATATGTGTAATTATATTCTTTAGTACCATCAATAGTAGCAACTAAATTTTCTTCAATTTTATTTTCATCACTAGGGTAAGAAGAATATATACTAAATTCTTTCTTTTCTCCGCTTTCTAAAGTATAAGTGATAGTATATGTACCAATCTCATCAAATACAATTTTACCTTCTGAATTTGTTGTATCTAAATAAGTTTGTTTCATACTAGGACTAGTTAGACGAATGTTTCTAGTACCAGAAATAACGTTATAAGTAAATTCATTACCACTAATTGAAGTTGAAGCACTAATAGCTTCAGGATACGAATAATCTAATAATTTTCTAAACATCATAAGTGCATTAGGATTCATCGCTAAATTAGATTCACGAATGTCAAATCCAAATACTACTTCACGATTTTTAGTATTTAAAGTATTACCTACAAATATAACAGGACTACCTTCAATAGAGAATAAAGTAGTAAACTTTTTATTTATTGTATAAACATTATAATTATAAGCCTTAAAAGAGTAATTTGAGTTATCAATATAGTCTGATACAAAGTCTTTATAGTCCCCATAAACAACTTCTTTATCAAGAACATATCCTGTATTATTATCTATACGATTATTATAAGTAAAACCTGAATAGTTTATACTTTTTTGAGGATTAAAAAACCAGATTGTACCATCAGTTGGTAATACAGTTGGCTCACTACCAGTATCAAATAAATATAAACCATATCCTTTATATTTATCGCTGTCAGATTCGTACTCACTTATTTTAATACTATCAATAGTATCAACTTTTCCATATGCGTTTAAAATAGCTTCAAAATAGAAAGGTTTTTCACTTATAATTAAAGCTTTATAATTATGTTCACTTACTAAGTTATAAACAAAATAAGAATTATCCATATCTAAGTCATCAACTGTATTAACTCTAATTTCATAATACGAAAAATTACTAATTTCATATGTAAAATTAAATTCATAGTTAGTATTTTTTAGTAAGTTAACACTTTTAGTTTCAATAGATTTTCCGTCAATTAAAAATTCTAAATCACAAATAATATCATTATCATATGAAATTACATTACCTTTTACATTTAATTTAGCATTTTCAATAATATTATTTTTATCATCATAAACTACTTCAGTTGTACTATAAGTAGAATCTAATACTTGAACATCGTTACTTGTATCACTAACGTTGATTAATTCAATATTATTAACTTTATATTCTTTATCAGTTACTAAATATACTTGTATAGATTTATTTGAATTAAAATATTCTTGAGCTATACCAAGCGCATCATCTATTGTTTGACTAACAGTAGAACAAGAAAGATCTTCTAACATAGATATAGCTTTTTCTTTGTTTGATATAGATTCAAAAACTGTAGAAGTATCATTTGATGAATATATTAAAGTATAATTTGATCCATTTTTTGAATTTGTAATTATATCTTCAATTTTATCAACTGCAATATCAAAACGAGTAGTATCATCTTTCTTTTTAATCATAGATGCAGAACCATCTAAAATAAAACAATAATCGTTTGCACCATTTTTAATCTTTATAGAAGGTTGTGCTATAAGAAGAGATATAAATAAAATAACTAAACATTGTATTATTAAAGTAATTAAACCTTGAAGTTTAGATATAGGTTTCTTTCTTTTTAAAAACTTTTCAGACAAATGCCAAATATATGTAGATGCAATGGTTTGTTCAGTATATTTATTTTTAATAATATAAATAATTATAATAATTGGAATACCAATTAAACCAATTAGACCAAGTGGGTATACAAATGTCATTATTTAATTACCCCCTTCTCTTCTAATACATTTAAGAAAATATCATTAATTGATTTATTTTCATCACATAAAACATAAGTAGCATTTCTTGAAGTTGCTAATTCCTCAAGAGAATTTAAAATATAAGAAACAGCTTGTTTATAAGCATTTAAAACATCACGATTAATATGTTTTCTATATTCATTAGATATATTTTCAGAATCATAGAAATGCATTTTACCATTAATCATAGGACGCATTTCGTTTGTAGCTAATACTTGACATAAAATAACATCACGTTTCTTATTAACTAAATAATCAATACCTTTTACATAATCATTTTCAGTTAAAAAGTCAGAAATAACAACACTAAAGCCGTCTCCGTATCCTACAGATGTAGGTAAGATTGCGTCAGAAAAAGAAAAATCACCACTAAATTCAATTTCGTTTAATTTTAATATTTTATTATAAAATTGATCTTTATTAGTCATGTTTAATATTAGATCATAAACCTTATTATCTTGTATATAATAGATAGATACTTTATCCATTGATATAATAGACAAATAAGCAAATGCGGCTGCTACTTGTAAAGCTTTTATAGCTTTAGATTTTGTAAAACCAATTGATTTAGATGCATCAATATAGATTTTTGTATTTAATCTTCTTTCATCTAAATACTGCTTAAGATAAAGATGTTCAAATCTAGCATAAGCATTCCAATCAATTTTTGTTATATCGTCTCCTGGAATATAATCTCTAAAATCCTCATATTCACAAGAAGAGCCGAAACTTTTAGATTTATGGTTTCCTCCAAAAGCCCCAGCTACATTATTTTTTACAATTAATTCTAAAGTTTCAAGCTGTTCAATAAATTCTTCATTAATTGCATAATAAGACATAATTATTTATATTGCCTTTTAACATCATTAATTAATAAAGCGATAACATCATCAACAGATAAGTGATCATTAATTGCAGTATAATTAATCTTAATTCTGTGACGAAGAACAGGATATGCAAGTGCATCAATATCTTCAAATGATACGTTAAACATACCATTAATTAAAGCACGTACTTTAGCAGCAGTAATTAATGCTTGACCAGCACGAGGTGATACACCATATTTGATATATTTCTTTGCTACTTCACTTGTATTTTGTAGTTCAGGGTGAGACATTGAAACAATGCTCATAGCATAACTTAATACGTTATCTGCACAAGGAACAGATTTTGCAAGTTCTCTCATAGATAGAATAGTTTGTCCGTCAACTACAGCACTTGCAGTTTCTTCAAGAGTAATTTGTGTCATATTAACGATATCTTTAAGTTCAGCAATAGTAGGGAAATTCATGACAAGTTTGAACATAAAACGGTCCATTTGAGCTTCAGGAAGAGGATATGTACCATCTTGTTCAATAGGGTTTTGTGTAGCTAATACAAAGAATGGTTCAGCTAATTTATAAGTTGTATTGCTAATTGTTACTTTGTGCTCTTGCATTACTTCTAGCATGGCTGATTGTGTTTTAGGTGTAGCACGGTTAATTTCATCTGCTAATACTAAATTTGCAAAAATAGGTCCTCTTTGGAATTCTGTTTTCATTTTGCCATTTTCATCTTTTTGAATGATATTAGTACCTGTAACATCACTAGGCATTAAATCTGGTGTGAATTGAATACGTGAGAAAGGTAGAGATAAAGTTTTACCTAAAGTTCTAACTAGACGTGTTTTACCTACACCAGGAACACCTTCAAGTAATACATTACCACCAGATATAATTGCAATAATAACATTATCAACAATATCTTCTTGACCTACTACGTCCTTATGAATTTCTTTTTTAATTAAATTAATTGTTTCACTAAATTTTTTAATTTGATCTTTCGCATTATTTTCCATATTATTCTCCTTATTTTGTACCATGAATTAAACTATTAAAGTATACTTCAAGATATGCTTCAATTTCTTCACTTAAATAACCTTCAATTAATAAATTTTCATATAATGTTTTATACTCTGCATAAAAATTACCATATGCATATAAATTATTGTCATCATCTAATATTGGATTTCCATCACTGTCCATATCAAAGAATTTATCGAAAGAAGCATAATTCTTATCACCCTTACCAACACCACCATCTTCAAGTTGCTCAGGATCTTTATTATTTTTATTATCAGTTGTTGAACTATTATTAATTGTAGAATCATCTTCATCAACTAATTTATCACTAGGATTATCATAATTTTCGATAGAGAATATCTCTTTAATTGTTTTAGTAATATAATCAGTCTCTGTTTTTACTTCTTTTTCTTTATTAAATTCTTGTTTAATCTTATTTTCTAATTCATTTAATGCACTCTCTAAACTAGAGATAATACTAGCAGTACCCTCATTTTGAATCCTAGAAAGTTCATCAATAAAATCAGTGAATGCAACTACATATGCGTTATCTTGAGGTAACCCACTACTATTTATTGCATCTTTTAAGACTGTTTCTTCAAGATTTAAACGTTCTGTTAAATAAACTACGCCATCATTAGTTCTAGTTTCTGTGTAATCTTGAGCTATAAATGAAATAAGATTTGATAGGTTATCTTCATAATTATAAAGATTTCTACCTATAGCTCTATAATATGTAAATGGTTCATATAAGAAATATTCTTCATTATTATAATTGATAGATTTAGTTTCGCTATTATAAGAAAGAGTAACTTTTTCTTCAGTATTACCTACAAGATTTGCAACAATAGTATTGTCTACACTTTTATCCTTGTCGATAGCAAAAGAATTATCACCAATCTTAACTAAAGTAGAAGTTATAACAAATTTGTTATTTGTTTCAGTTTTTGTTTTCCAATAGCCTACAAATTTATTTGTTTGAATTTCTAAGCTAGACAATGTTTCTTTGCTATAATATTTGTTTTCAATCTTATTTAAAGATCCACCAATAGTCTTATTATTAGCATAAGCTTCATTTATTAAATTAATGTTGTCAATAGTTTCTTTAACTTTTGACTCTAGTAAAGACTCTTTAATACCGCCTTTTAAAGTTGTAATTAAAGAATCAATTTGTGCATTATATTGAACAATTAAATTATTATCAATCTTAGAATTTTCAATTTGTTTCTTTAACTCTTCAAGTTTTATTATTTGAAGTTCAGTTAATGTATATTCTTTTTCTGGCTCAACTTCAGGTTCTTTAACCTTAATTACAGCTCCACTAATTGTTGCAGAAAAACCTACTAAAAATATAAACACAAATAAAAATGGGGCTTTAAATTTTAAATTTTTTAAAGGAATATTTTTAAGTTTTTCTTCTGTATCTTCTTTTTGTAGTTCAACAATAATACCATCTTTATTTTCCATTTCAATCATTGTTTGAACTCTATTTTTTAAATCAAAATCTTTATCAAGTTTTTTAGCAATTTTTTTATTGTTTGGTTTTAATAGAAAGCCTAGTAAACCTACTAATAAGAAACAAGCAAAAGCTATTAAGAAATCTACTATTATGCTTAAAGAACTTACTTTAGTTTTAGTTAGTATAAGTAAAATACCAAATACAAACAAAAATAAAGAAAAAGATATTATTAAAAACCGTATAAAATGATTTTTAAGAATCTTTTTCTTAAAACTTGTATATCCATTATTCATATTTTTACCCCGCCTTTAATATTTTTTAATTCATTTTAATATATTATATTAAATTAAGCAATGTTTTTGCTTAACAAAAGTAAAGGAGTTGAAAATTTCAACCCCTTTTGTTTTTATTATTGTTGTTTAGAATAAGTAACTGGATCACTAGAACCAACAGTTAATGTTAATGAATTTTCTCCAAACACAATTGTTGCATCTTCACCGTTATATGTGAAACTAATAGTTTCTGTTTCTGAATCATATGAATATTCAGTAATCTCAACATCATTAATTTCTAAAGTACTACTTCCTATTAATACATCATAGTCACCATAAAATCCACAATATGATTCAGGAATTTGACCTGCAGTTGTAGTACCTGAATTACCATTTGTTAAATCAATAGTATTGTAGTATTCACCTTCTACACGAATATGAAGAGTATTTTCGTCATAACTATCTAAAAATACTTCATAAGTTACTTCTTCTTCAGTTGTAACTAAATATCTACCGTCATCAGATGTAATTGAAGTAGCTTCAAATCCATTAATTGTAATAGAAGTAGATGTAATTGTAACATATGTATCTTTTTCTTCATTTGACCAAGAACCAACGTAAGATTCATCAATAGTTGTAACTTCATCAGATTGCTTTGATAATGTTGCAGTATTTGACATATCATCTGCATAGCTAATGGTACCATCATTATTTAATGTTAATTCAATCCAATATCCGTCTAAGTTTTCAGCATGAATGAATGAATCAGTAGTTTTTGAACTAACGATTGTATAATCATAATCATCAATAGTGATAACGTTTGATACTATTTGAATCTCATATGTTATACCATTTGCATCTTTACCAGTATAAGTGTTATTAGTTAAAAGAGAAGTAATAGTATCTGGATCTTTAACAAATTCAGTTTGCATAGATTTATCATAACTATAACCAGTTGGATAAACAATAATGCTTGTACCATTTTTATACATTGTATAATTTTGTGTATATTCAGTGTCATCAGTTATATCAAATGTATAAGTACCATCAGTATGTTCTTTTATGCTAGTTGCATCAAAACCATTATAAGATATACTATGAGTTCCAATCACAAGTGCATAGCCATTTATATTATCATGGTAACTTCCAGTATATGTTTCATCAAATGTAACAATAACTGTACTTGCGTCTGTAATAACAAACTCAGTTTCTCCAAACTTAAATGTTATAGTACTACCATCTACTGTAATATAACATGAATAAGTACCATCTGAAAATGTATAAACATTATTTTCATAACTAGTTAATTTGTAAGAATAACCACCATAAGTTAATGAATCTTCACGAATTACAACGTCTTCGTCGTCACGTGCATCCTCATTATATCCATGCCACTTACCAACTAAGCTAGAATCAACAGATAAAGTCTCGCGTGAAAGATCACAAGTTACATATCCATTACTGTAATCAAAATGAATAGTATCTTCGTCTACTGTTAATACCAATACATCAGAACGTTGACCTTTTAATGTATAAACATTTCCGTTTTGACTAGTAATTGTAAATGTGCCACTAACTGATACACCATCTACTACAACTGAAGTTGAATTAATAGTAACACTGACCTTAGAATCGTCATAAGAATCTACACCAGCCCAATTTCCTACATATGAATCACTAAATTTAACGACTCTAGTACATTCAATAGTAGTAGCAACTATATTGCCATCAACCATCACATTACCCTTATAACATAATACTCCGCCTACTACACATAAACTATTTGCAATTGCAGAAAATTTATCTCCGCTTACTTTTGTTAATTTAAATGCCTTAGTTTCAGTATTATATACCCAAGAATAAACACCTTTTTTCTCAGTAGAACCATTATTAGAACTTAATTCAACTTTATTATCGTCAATGAAACTAATTGTGTATTCAGTATCACTATAACCATCGCTTAGAGTTAACATGTATTCACCGCTGCATAAAGCTTCAAGATCAATGTATTCCTCTAAGTCATATTCAGCATCACTTGATTTTACAGTTATTTTTTCATCAGATACAAATATTTGTAAGGTCTTACCATATTCTAATTCAGATCCTGAAACAAAAGTAGTCTTTAATTCTTTTGTATCATTGTCATAAACATAAGAATAAACTGCAGATTTATCAGTTTCTGTTATTTCAACAGTACCACTACCTTTTTTAGAACCTTGTCTAAATAGGTATAAAGTATTTAAATCAGTTGATTCATACTTATTTGCAAGTAAAGCCCATTCTTTATCAGTAATGTCACTTGTTGGTTCACTAAGTGTATAAGATACACCAGTACCTGAATGTTTAACTGATAATTTATAGTAAGCACTAATCTCTACATCAAATTCAGCACCATTTTCTAGTTCTAGAGTATTAGAAGTAGTCTTTATAACAAACTTAGAATCTTTATATTCATAACTTGCAACTTGTACTTTTGAAGAATCATATTTTTTAGTTATTGTTACAGTACCTTTATTATCATCTGGTTGACTAAATACTACCTTATAAATTTCATCACTTGAAACAAATGCTTCATAAGCGTATGAATAATTACCTTTAACAATATCATCTACACTAGGTACATCACTAACATTAACAGTTACGTCGCAAGTAGCAGCACTCTTAGATGCATTATCAGGAGTAGCACCTATTAATGTTACTTTATAAGTTCCGGCTTCGCTTGCCTTAAACTTATAACATTCAACTTCTTCACCACTAACTTCGTAATTACCTTTAACTAAAGTAACCTTAGAAGAATCAACATCAACATAAGCTCCATCAACTAATTTTTGTACTTTAGCTGTATAACCTTGTTCAAAATATTTAGCAATAACAGCATCGAAATAGATTTCATTTGTTGTATAGCAATCAAATGTACTTGTTTCAACGAATCCACCAGTTTCGCCGTCATAAACAGCAGAACCAATTGAAGTAGGAGCTTCAAATTGAACATTATATGTGAATGATTTAACAACGTCTTGTGCTTTTACAGTTACTGTATAAGTACCAGCGCGAGCAATTTGAATAGTATAGTAACCATCTTCAGTACTTCTTACATAAGCATAAGTATAACCAGTAAATTCTGAACTATCTACATGTGTACCATCATAAGCTTCACCAGTAATTGATATTGAAACTTGAGCAAGTCCAGTATTTACAGAAGAAGGGGTAATGTCACCAACTTTGAACTTAAATTCAAATCTGTGTCCGCCTGCATCTACAGCTACATCTGCATTATCAAGGTCGATATCAAAACTAGCACCATTTGCTACTTCCTCATCGCCGTTTTCTTTTTTAATATACATCTTGTAATCACTTACAATTTGTTTTCTTGCAACGAATTCTACTTCACTATCATCAGATTTTAAATTTGATGTTTGTGAAACAGTATATGTATCAGTTCTACCTGTTACATAAGTATTGCCTTCAGTTCTTTCCTTAACTTTAAATGAATATAATGCAGCTCCTGCTTCGTCAGTGCCTGAAATTAATTCAATACCTAAATCTTCAGGAAGTGCTTTAGTATTTAATTCAGATATTTTAAAATATGGATTTTCATTAGATACATAATTTGTTACGCTTGCATAAGCTTTAGCAATAGCACCAGTATCTGTTAATGTAAATTCAATAGAAATTGTTTTGAAATATGCAATATCTGAAGAACCATATACATAATTAAATGTAAATGAATAGCCTTCTACTCCATTTCCATTTTCATCAACAATGTGTTTTAAAGTTCCTTTGTATTCGCTCTTTGTAGTATCTACAGACTCTTTATAAACTTCATAGAATCCAGCAACTAGATTACCAAAACCATATGTTTGGAAATCTTGATTACCACTAGCTAAGATATCAAATGCTATACCTCTTGCGTTATTTGATGTAGCTTTATATCCATCTTGATCATATTCGGAAATTTGTGCAGAATTTGAATCTTCAACATAACTACCATCAACCTTATTTACACCAGTTTTAACTGCAAAAATCTCATTTTTATCATTTAAAGAATAATAGTAGTTATTGTATCCATATTCACTACCATCATATGAAGGGGCCTTAGTTAATACTTTAACATAATTCTTACCAATTACATAATCTTTAAACTCACTATAGCTTCCGTCATATGAGTTATGCACATATGAACCACTATCAACAGTGTCTTCGTTTTGGCCAATTAAAGCGATAGCTTCTTCGACACTACCTGCATTCTTTGCAGTAACACAGTAAATTTTATATGTTGTAGTTGCCTCATTATATGTAACAGTTACACTATATTCGCCAAGTTCATCTAATGTTTCAACAACTTCGCCTTTACTGTTTTTAACTTCAAAAGAACAGTCTTCATAAGGGACTGAAACATCTTTTGTAGTATCATTTACAGGACTTTTATATACTGCATATACATTAGTTTGACTAAAATCAGGAGCTGCATATAAACCAAATTCAGTCTTACTTGCATCCTCATCAACCTTAATTGAATCAAATACATAATCTAATACTTTAACTGTATAAGTTGTTGTTAAATTATCAAATTTAACAGTTACTGTATAAGTACCAACTTTTGATGTATTAACACTACTAGTATTAATTTGTGCAGTAGATGTAACATCTTTCTTTGTTCCATCTGAGTAATTAGCGTAAACTTTTACTCCTTTAGTGCTAATCTTATCATTTAAGCCATATTCTTCTTGATAGCCTTCTACATCAATACTACTTAAAGTAACAATTTCTGAAGAACTTGGAGAACTTGGTGTTTCAACACTAGGCTCTTTTTTTACTCCGCATGAAGCAATAACGCTAGTTGCACTTACAGCAGCTAAAGCGCTTAATAAAATTCTTGTTTTTCTATTCATACTTTACTCCTATCCAATATACCTTTAATATATTTTCACCTATTATATCACTTAAATTTTTTTGTTTCAATATTTTATTAGGATTAAAGCGTTTTCTACGAACTTTATTTATGTTTTTCAAAAAAACAAAACAAAAACATTTTTATTTTTCTTTTTTTTAAAATAGGCCTTGAATTTTATTTAATTTTTTCTTTATTTTTTATATTTTTTCGAATGTTATTTTGTAGTATTTTTAAAAATACTAGATCTTTTATCCTTACAAAAAGAAAAAAGTGGCCTAAGCCACTTATTATCTGTCGTATTGATCTTCATATTGATCCATTGTATCAAGATATTTTTCTTCGTCGTCATCATTGAAGTAATCATTATCATCATCTTCATCTGAGTAACTATCAGAATCATTGTAATGATCATCTTTATCAGATTCATAAGAATCGTTGTCTTCATCTTCCTCAGTTTCAACGTCAATTGTTTCTTCACCGTCAGACTCAAGATCTTCATGTTCTTCAACTGCTGTGAAGTCATCAATTTTTTCATCATCAGCTGTTTGAACGAATTTATATCCATCCTTATCATAGTCTTCAAGGCTATGTCTAATCTTTAAGTCCCAACGACATCCATCTTCATCAGATAAATAGATGAATTTAGAACTTGTACAAATCTCAATATATAAATTAGAAAGTACTTCAGCAGTCTTTGTAACATTAGCAGTTTCTAATGTTTTCTCAAGTAATTCGTTAATTTCAAGACCTTTTTCGCTTTCACTTACTAAATTGTATGCAATAGTAATCAATGAATTGTTCATATAATACCCTCCATTAAAAGTATCTAAAATATTTTACCTTATAGCTATCATTTTTTCAAGTATGATTGATTTAATAAATTTTTATTTTTTTATAAGAAAGACAATTTTAAAACTATCAGTTAAATAATTATCATAATATGCGTCATATGTAACAACAATAGAAGAAGAGTTTATAACAATATCATGTGTATAAATATCTAAATCCATTGATAATTCACCAGTCTCATATTTTGACTTTGTCTTTTTACCTTTTATGAAAAGAAGTTCTTGAGAAATATTATTACTTCTAGTAAGCATAACACTCTCTTTTGAAAGCAGTGATAACTTACAATCAGAGTTAGTAGAATCTAAAAAGAAGTAATTATTATCTTCAATAACTAAATCAGATTTATAATAAGATTTTTCTCCGCTTTTAGCATAACTATAGAATTTAATTTCCATTAGAATTTAGTTCTTCCTTCAAATGCTCTCTTAATTGTTAATTCATCCGCATAAGATATATCTGCTCCTAGTGGTATACCATGAGCTAAACGAGTAATATTAATATCATAATTATCTAATAATGCTTTAATATAACTTGCTGTAGTCTCACCTTGGAGTGTTGTATTTAAAGATAAGATAACTTCTTTAACATTTCCTGATTTAATTTTATCTATTAAATCATTTATATGTAAATCACTAGCACCTATACCTTTAGAGAAATCAATTACACCACCAAGTATATGATACACACCATTATATGACCCAACTTTTTCTAGTACATATAAATCTTTAACATTCTCAACAACCATAATTTGACCGTGATCTCTACTTTGATCACTACATATATCACAAATGACGTGAAGACCTAAATTATGACAAATTTTGCACTCGCACAAATTTAGTTTTAAATTAATAAGATTATTTCCAAAAGTTTTTAAATCCTCATCATTCATGTGTGAGAATGCATATAAAGCAAATCTTTCAGCAGTCTTTCTACCAACAGAAGGTAATAACATAAAAGAATTTATTAAATCTTCTATAGGTTTAGGATAATCCATTTCCTAGAAAAGGCCTCCTAAGCCCATATTAGCAAATCCACCCATAGCTTCTTCTTGAGCTTTTTCAATTTGCTTAATACAATTGTTAATTGCAGCCTTAACAGCATCATTAATCATGTCAATATCATCTTTAGATTCGAATGCATCCGCATCAATATTAACACTAACTACTTCGTGATTTCCTTTCATTTCAACTGTAACAATACCAGCAGAAGTGCCTGTATAAACAGTTTCTTCAATTCTCTTTTGGTTTTCCATCATTTCCTTTTGCATTTTCTTGATTTTCATCATTGCAGCTTGATTCATATTATATCTCCTTAATTATCAAAAAATTCATCAAGTGGGTCAAAAGAAGTTTCATTCTTTTGTTCTTCATATTTATATATTTTAATATTATGTGTGTCTAAAACTGGTTTCTTTTCACCTGCTTTAAACTTATCTAAATAGTCCTTAAATACCTCTTCCCACATAGAAGTATTTATAAAATACAATTTTTTAAATTTATAATTATTTGAATTAAAACTATTAAGTACCTTAGTGTAATTAGGATCCTTCATAAATCTATTACAAGTACCTTCTGTAGGTAATGTAATAATTATAGAAGAGTCTGAAGCACAAACAATATTAGCCGAATTTAAAAGAGGAATATCCTTTTTTATATCTGTTAATATCTTACTAACATCATTTCTTAAAATTTTATTACCATTATTTAATACTTCATTTAAATCGCTTGATTTAATACAATTAGTATAATCAAAACTAATAGTTTGAGGGCGAATTTCCTCTACTATAAAATTATCATCTAAATCAGAAGAGAATATAGGTCCTGTTGATTTATTGCTCTTAACATTAATATTTTTAAGTTCAGTTTCTAATCTATCAATTCTACTTAGTAAGGCTTCGTAGTCTATTGTATTTTTATCAGCCATTTTAAGTATACAAACCTCTAAAAATGCCTTTTTTTGATTTGTATATTTAATATTAATTAAACAATCATTTAACAGAGTTAAATATGTATAAATAAGATTTGTCGATATACTTTTAGCAAAAGATATATAAGTAGAATTTTTATAAATTGCTTTATCGCTATTTATCTTACCTATTTTATACAATAAAACATTTCTTAAAAATGATATAAAATCCGCAATAACTTTTGAAATCTCTTTGCCTTGTTTTAATACGTTTGATAACAAATCAAGAGCAAGAGAACCATTATTGTTGTATATTTCATACATCATATTTAATATATCAAGATCACTTACGTTTCCAGAAACTTCAAGCACGTGTTTAGCTTCTACAACATCCCCTGAGTATGAAATAGCCGCATCAAGTAAAGATAGTGCATCTCTCATACCGCCTTCTGCAAGTTCAGCTATAACCTCAATAGCTTCATCTGTAACATTAATTTTTTCACTTTTTGCAACTTCTTTAAGTCTATCTGATATTTCTTTAGGTTCAAGACCTTGGAAATCAAATCTTTGGCAACGTGATAAAATTGTAGTAGGTATAGTATGTGGTTCAGTAGTCGCAAGAATAAAAATAACATAAGTTGGTGGTTCTTCAAGTGTTTTTAGAAGAGCATTCCAAGCTTGATCTGTTAACATATGGGCTTCATCAATGATATATATTTTATATCTACAAGTAGATGGCAAAAATTTAACATTGTCTCTAAGGCCTCTAATATCGTCTACACCATTATTACTAGCCGCATCTATTTCAACTACATCTGCTATAGATCCTTTAGTAATACCTTGACAAATTGGACTATTGTTGTCGAAATTATCATTAGGTCCGTCTTCACAGCATAAAGCTTTTGCCATAATTTTTGCTAAAGTTGTTTTACCAGTACCTCTAGGACCTGCAAACAAATAGGCATGTGATACTTTATTAAGTTTTATTGCATTTCTTAGCGTTTGAATAATAGCTTTTTGTCCACAAACTTCATCAAAAGTCTGTGGTCTATAAGATCTATATAGCGCAACATAAGACAAAATATCACCTCATTAATAAATCCATCTATTAAATTATAGCATATTAATTTATTAATTAATATTTAATTTGTATAGAAATAATTAATTCCATTTTTATAAACTTTATACCCTACAATTGTAGTATATTTACTAGCAAGTAAATCAATAACTGTTGTAGCACCAAAATCGTAATTTAGATTTATATCAATTGTCCTAAATGCTTTAGATATCAAATCTGAACAATAACTTTTGTTCTTTGTATCTAGTAAAAAAGTTAAATTATAAGGGTCTCCTAAACAGGAAACAACTTCATTAAATACTTTATACATTTGGTCTTTAGTCAAATCTACTCTAAGTATAAAATAACTTGGAAATTCTATCTCATTATTCCATCTATCCTTAGGATATACAGTCGTTTTATTATCAATTTCGTTATATGCTGTATCCACCGAATCATAACTAGTTATTGCATAATACTTATCATTATAATTTAGACCGCATAATCCGGCGTGTCCCCCAACTGTTAAGCTTAATAGACTATGAACAACAGGAAAATTAATAGAAGAATCAGTAGTAACTAAAATATCACAAAAGTTACCCGGATACATATAGTTTATATCATAATATTTTGAATTTTCTTTATAATAATACTTATTTTTTTCATCACTTTTAGATTCTAATAATATTTGATTATCTAAAAATCCATTAAGTTTCACGTGAAACCTTATATTTTCATAAGTAGTAGTAGATATTATAAAAATAATTATAGAAATAAAACATATTAAAATTATTTTCTTTATACTTTTCATAAATTCACCTATGTTTCACGTGAAACATTAAAAGAATAAAAGAAGCCAAGAGACTTCTTTTAATTTAAATATAAACACTTTTTACAGTTTCTATTGTTTCTTTGGCTTTACAACGATGGCTCTAGTCTCGCCTTCGCCTTCACTTTCTGTATAAACATCTTTAGAATTCGCAAGACGTTCATGAATGATTAATCTTTCATAAGCACTCATAGGTTTTAATTTAACTTCTTGTTTAGTTTCAGCAACTTCTTTAGCAATCTTGCATGCTAGAGATTCAAGTTTTTTCTTACGGCTTTCTTTATAACCACCAACATCAACTGTAACAACAATTTTATCGTGAGTATAAGTTCCGATAAGATTCTTAACTAATGCTTGCATTGCATCTAAAGTTCTACCTTGAATACCAATTAGTAAAGGATTTTCGCTAGAATCAATTAAAACAAATAATTCATGTTCATCATTAATAGTTCTAACTTCAATGTTGTAATCAACACCAATATTATCTAATATATTTTCTAAATATTTCTTAGCTTCAAGAGCTAAAGAAACGTCAAGTAAGGCTTCAAATTTTCCGTCTTCTAACTCATTAACAAAGATCTTATCTTTTGCAACATGTAACTGACTTACAGCCTTAATAACTGCTTCATCATAGTTTGAAGCTTCAATTTCAAATTTCTTTTGCATATTTTACCACCTACTTATTAGTAATTATATTATTTTTTTCTTTAAGTTTATAGTATTTACGTTCATTCATTTTTCTACCAACAAATGATTGGAATGTTTGATAAATACCACCAATTAACCAGTAAATAGAAAGAGCTGTTGAAGATAATGAGAAGAACACAAACATAATTACCATTACGTAATTCATCATATTCATCATTTTAGCTTGTTGCTCTTGCTCTGCAGTTTGAACTTGTTTACGTTCTTTTTGCCACTTTGGTTTACGCTTACCTAACCATTGGTTAAATAATGTGATAGCTGCAAATAAAACAGCTAAAACAATACCAAATACTATATCTTTAGTTTCTGTAGCACGAGGAACATCATAAGATCCGCTTGATAAAACAGAAGTATTGATTTCAAAATATCCAAACATCTTAGTATTTGATAATGCAAAAATACCAGGAGTAGTAGTTTCAAGTACACCATTAGCGCTTAAAGAAGTAACAGATGTATTAATTCTTCTTACACATTCATACATAGCCATAAATAATGGGAATTGGAATAACATAGGAACTACACAGCCAAGTGGACTAATGTGATACTTCTTATAAAGTTTCATCATTTCTTGACTCATTTTTTGTCTTGATTCAGCGTCAGTTCTACCAGCATACTTTTGTTGAAGTCTTTGCATTTCAGGTTGAATAATTGTCATATTAACTGACATAGAGTTAGTACGAGAATAAATAGGCCATGCAATAGTACGAACAATAAGAGTAGTGAAAATGATACCCCAAGCGTAAGAATTACCACATGCTGATCCAATTAGATGCATTAACCAGGCAATTGGATAAGAAATTAAAGATACTGGCCAACCTAATAACATTTGCCAAAAGCTAAACTTATTATTGCTAGTATAAAATTTAAATTCTTGTCCCCAAGTAGTATAAGGACGACTATACCATTCACTAGCATTAGTTCTACAACTTGCAAGTGAAATTATGCAAACAACAAGAAAACTTATAAGAACGATTTTTGTTATGTTTCTTTCAAAATAACGTTTCATTTTGTCTCCTTTAAATTATATGTAATTTTTTTAATAAATAATTAATTTGTTCTAAATAACCATCAAATGATAGTAAATTAACCTCTTTACGAGCAACGATGAAAACATCCATTTTTTTAGAAGAAAGATCAAACTTATCAAGTGCAGCACGAATGCGTCTTTTTACAAAGTTTCTATTTACTGCATTACCCACTTTTTTTCCAACACTTGTCGCAAATCTAAAATGACTGGTTTCGCTATTATCTAATTTATAAATTGTAAAGTATTTAGAATAAGCTTTTTTTCCTTTTTTAAGGACTTGCTCAATTTCTTTACTTTGTTTAATGCGATATTGTTTATTCATAAATATCTCCTAAAAATAAAAACTACCAGATTAAATTATTAAATAATAAAAAATTAATTTGATCTGGTAGTTCTAGTATTTTCAAATTTTAACTTATTTAGTTAATTGGTAACGGCCTTTACGACGTCTAGCAGCAACAACTTTACGTCCGCTCTTTGTAGACATTCTGGCACGGAAACCATGAGTTACTTTTCTTTTATGTTCGTTTGGTTGATATGTTCTCTTCATAATATAGCCTCACTTTCGTACGAAACCATGCTCAAACATTATAAAATATTTGAATATCGTTGTCAATAACAATTTTGTAGTTTTTAACTCACTTAGTAAAATTTATTCAAAAAAGAATTGATTTAAACAATTATACTATCTTTTTATATGTTCAATTTTAGAATTATGTTTTAGTGATTTAGAATCATATGATATACCAAGTAGTAATACATCACCTTTATATGAGCCTAAAGTATTAACATATTCTTTATCTTTTATTTGGTTAATTGCCTCATCAGGTGTTGAATCAACTTTAAGTTCTATAATCATAGGGATATGATTATTATCTTTAGGTATAAATACAATATCAGCTCTACCTAAAGTAGTATTAACTTCTTTATGTATATCATAAAATTGTTTAACACTATAATATGAAATAATTGTAATTACGCCTAATATATCTTCTTTATTTTTGTTACAAGGTCCTGCTAGTTCTTTATGATTTTGATCAAAAGTTTGATTAATAAAATCAGTATTACCTTTTAATGTTTCTTCATATAATTTTTTTGAATTTGAAATAGGGTTATATAAATCAAACCAATTTAATTCTTGTAAAGCATTTAGAAATTCTAACCGTATTTCGTAATTTGGTATATAACAAACTTTATTAATTTCATCATATGCTAAATACCCATATTGTATTAAAATAGTTAAAGCTGCGTCCCTAGAGTCTATCATAGTTAAATCATAACTAAATTTTGTAACGTTGACATTAACTTTTTCTCCTACAATTATTTTAGTAAATATATCTTTTAAATTACCAATATCATAATTCATATAATTAGTTAAAGCTTCAATTGAGGATGTATGTGTCCAATAATAATCACATTCACCATAACTTATAGCCCTAACTATAGCTAAAGGATTATAAAATTCAATACCACTTAATTTATAACCATTATACCACTCTTTAATCTCTTTATAATCACAATTATATTTAGAGCATAATTCTCTAACCTCTAAATCAGTGAATCCAAAGTATGTAGCAAGTTCGCCTCCATAAGTCATATTATATTCTTTAAACATTTCAAGTGTAAGTTTATTAGAATAACGTCTTATAGGAAGTATACCTGTCATAAATACTAAATCAATACAAGAGGAAACATCACTAGACTTAAACAAAGCTCTTAAAAATTCAATATATTCGTTACAAAGTTTTTGATTATATTCCGCTTCCCTAAATACAACATCCCATTCATCTATAAGAAAAATGAAACGTTCATCTGTAACCTCATTAATTCTAAGTATTGCATCGTCTATTGCATTATCAGTTTTCTTTAAAATGTTAGGAAAGTTATCGTTCAAGTCTTCAACGATTATAGTATTTAAATTTTGAATAAGTTCATCCTTGTATTTTAAATACATACGTGACATATCAATCCAAATAACGTTATGTTTATTTAGTTGTTCATTATATGATCCATCATTCTCTATCTTAAGACCTTTAAAGAGATTTTTAGAATCGCAACCTTTCGAGTAATAAGCATTAAGCATAGCTAATGCCATAGTTTTACCGAATCTTCTAGGACGTGTAACACACATAAAACAATTTTCAGTATTAAAAAGTTTGTTACATTCCTTAATTAACATACTTTTATCAACATATATTTCTGTATTTAGACTTCTTTCAAATCTTTTATTATCTTGATTTAAATATAAAGACACAATATCACCCACTTGTTTAAAATATCTATACTTATTTTAGCATAGTTTGAAAGTTATTTCTACTTTTGAAACAATATACGAAAGAAAAGCTAGAGCAATGCTCTAGCATGTTCTATTAATATATTCAATTTTAGAACTATGTTTTAAAGTTTTAGAATCATATGATATACCAAGTAATAATACATCACCATTGTATGTTCCTAGAGTTTCAACATATTCTTTATCTTTTATTTGATTAATTGCGTCTATAGGAGTTGAATCAACTTTAAGTTCTATTATCATAGGAATATGATTATTATCTTTAGGGATAAATACAATATCAGCTCTACCTAAAGTAGTAT
>CAVEPF010000078.1:0-537 GCA_963617645.1 Anaerotignum sp.
TTGTATTAAATGCATAACGAATTGTTAATCCTTTAACAATACCTTTTTTTGTATATTCATCATAAGGATCAATTTTATTTAAAGATAATATCAAATTAAATTTATTGATTACTTCATTAATCTTTTTAGCTTCAATCTTACAATCTGTAACAGATACTAATTGTTTGTTATTTGAATAGAATCCACAAACAGGGCGTTTAGACTTAGATAATTTATATACCTTTTGGCTCTTATTACGATAATTACTAGTATTATAAGATTGTTCTAATCCCAAAAATTTAAAATCTCTAAAATGAGAAAAACAATCCTTTATTTCCTCTTCTTTAATTTCTAATTCATGTTCGTATTTAATACCTTGATAAATACATCCTTGACACTCTTTTGCAAATGTACATTGTGGTTTTTCTCTTAAAGAATCGTTTTTCTTAGTAATTTTAATTAATTTTAAAGGATTTTTGCTATTCTTATCAATTTCAAACTCGCCTTCTTCATTAATTAACATACCTTTAACACGAATAAATTCATTATTGTAATTTA
>CAVEPF010000078.1:628-2872 GCA_963617645.1 Anaerotignum sp.
TCCATTTGAATCTTCTTTTAAGCATCTAAAATTTGCTTTTTTCATATTTACCTCTTATAGTCTAAATTGAGTATTATATAATTTTTTATATTCTCCGTTTTCAATTTGAAGTAGTTCTTCATGTGTTCCACTTTCTAATATTGTACCATTATCTATAACAAAAATTAAATCAGCATTTTTAATTGTTGAAAGTCTATGAGCGACAACAATAGTAGTTCTTCCCTTAAGTAATTCATCAAGAGATTTTTGAATTAGTGCTTCTGTAGCATTATCTAGTGCACTTGTAGCTTCATCTAATATTAAAATTGAAGGATTCTTCAAAAATACTCGAGCTATAGATAATCTTTGTTTTTGTCCACCTGATAATTTTATACCTCTTTCACCTATTTGTGTGTCATATCCTTCAGGAAGTGAGGTAATATAGTCATCAATATTAGCTCTTTTACAAGCTTCTTTTACTTCTTCGATACTTGCATCAAACTTACCATATTTAACATTTTCTAAAATAGTACCATTAAATAAGAATACATCTTGTTGAACAATACCAATATTTCTTCTTAAAGATTCAAATGTTAGTTTATTGATATTATAATTATCAACTAAAATTTCACCACTTGTAGCTTTATAGAAATTAGGAATTAAATGACAAATTGTTGTTTTACCACCGCCAGATGGTCCTACTAAAGCTATTGTTTTTCCTGCTTCAATTTTAAATGAAACATTCTTTAAAACACCTTTTGTTGTTTCATAATCAAATGAAACATCTTTAAATTCAATATTACCACTTAATTTATCACAAGAAATTGCATCTTTATCTTCTTCTTCCTCTTTTTCATCCATTATTTCTAAAAATCTCTTAAAACCAGTTACACCATTTTGATATTGCTCAACAAAGTTTATTAACGTTGTTAAAGGCGTAATAAAAATACTAACAGATACAACAAATGTAACATATTCAGAAACTGTAAAATTAGTAGAATCTAAAACACATAGTAAGCCACCTACTACTAGCAATATAACATTAAATAAATCTGTAATAAACTGAGTTGACGAAGAAAATTGTCCCATTGCTTTATAGGCAACACTTCTATATTTTACATAATCTTTGTTACCAACTTCAAATTTCTCTAGTTCTAAATCACTATTTGTAAAAGCTTTTGTTACACGAATACCTGTAATAGATGACTCTAATGACGCATTTATTTCGGCTACAGATTTTCTTGTTTCACTAAAAGCTTTATTCATTCTTTTACGCATAAATAAAGTAACAAAAATAAGTAAAGGAACACAGCATAATAATATAAGTGCAAATCTCCATTCAATATATAATAGATATGCAAAAGATAAAACAAGTGTAATACCACAAATAAAGAAATTTTCAGGACCATGATGGGCAAGTTCTGATACTTCCATTAAATCATTTGTCATTCTACTCATTATCTTACCTGTTTCATTTTCATCATAATAAGAAAAAGGTAATTTTTCTAATTTTTTAAACATGTCTTTACGCATATCTGCTTGCATCTTAACACCAATAACATGTCCGTAAAACTGAACAAAATAACGCAAGAACATTCGAACTAGGTAACATAACAATAAAACAATGCCATATATTATAATGAATTTAATTTTTTCGTCATTTATTAAATCTTCACTAGGTACAATTTTTCTTAGTATAGTATTAGTTAAAACAGGGTAACACATACCTATAATTGATATCAAAAGTGAAGCTAACATGTCTAGACAAAACATACCTTTGTATGGTTTATAATAAGCAACAAATCTTTTAAACATAATCTAATCTCCTCATTTAATTAAGTATTAGTATACTTTATTTTGCATATTTAAACAAACAATATGTTTTACGTATTAAATAAAATAAAAGAACCTCATAAGCAATTTAAGGTTCTATTATCTTTTAATTAAATTTACGCGCCAAGTGATTTACCTAGTTCTTCATATTTAATATCACTAAATGTTACAATTGTATTTCTACTTGCAAATAAAGTAATATAGAAATTATCCTTATCAATTTGTGTAAAGTCAAAATCAGTATATGTAGTATCGTATTTTTTGTCTTTGTAAATTGTAGTAACGAGAACAACTTGACCCACACGCTCAATACTTAATGTTAAAGTTTCGCCTTCCTTATAATAAGAATCTAAGAAATAATCTGACTTCTTTAAAACATGATTTTCACGTGAGAAATTAACATTCATACCAACTTCACTTGTAACAAGACCA
>CAVEPF010000078.1:2882-4568 GCA_963617645.1 Anaerotignum sp.
TGTAACAAGGCCGCATGCTACATAGTTTGATGTTATAGTTTTATCAGATATAGTTTGATTAATATATAAATCATCTCTTAGAGCAAGACCAAATCCTGTTAGAGATATAGGTTCAAATTCTTTAACAAAAGCACGGCAAGAGAATCTAAAGTTAGTATTAACACTCACTTTTTTAGCGACGAGCGCAATTCCCTCACTATTTAAAGATATTTTACCAAGAGGTACTACTTCATTATTATTTTTAAGCATACATCCGCATTCAAAGCCGTTTTCAGTACTAATAGCTCTAAACCCATTTGAGTTTTCATTTGTTTGTCTGCCAGTATCTCCAAAACATGTACCAATATATTCTTTATTTTTTGTATCAAACCATTCTTTAGGAGCATATGTATTAAAATCTGGTTCTATATAAGGAATATATACATATCCTTCGTCCATTACTAAATCTTTTTCGCTAGGCGCAATTAATGGACTTTTAATGAATTCTTTAATAGGATTATTTTTTTCTAGTAAAGTTTTAGCAATATAATAAGAGAATATTTTAGCTCCGTATGCATTTATATGAGTCATATCAACAGATAAAATATCAGGCACTAATTTATTATTAACATATTTACCTTTTGTAATCGCATGAGTTAAACAAGATTTCTCATAACCATCTTTAATAGCTAATTCCTTAGAAAAAGTTGTAAGATCAACATAATCTACACCAACTTCACTAGCTAACTCTATAATAGCTTTTCTATAATCTCCAAATTTAGTAATATGGACTTTTTCATTTACATAATTATTATTTTCGTCTAGTCGAACGATAGGAGTAACTAAAATAGCTGTAGCTCCTCTTTCTTTAGCAATTTTAATATAATTATTATATAAAGAATATTTAAAAGAATCAGCATTATCTAAAGGTAAACTTGCGTTAGTAAATCTATTTGGATCATCATATTTTTCATCATTATGTCCAAATCCTATAAATACAAAATCGCCTTTATTAATTTCTAAAAATTTTTGATAGTTTTCTTCTTTAACAAAACTTTTAGAACTTCTACCACTTAAAGCTAGGTTTAAAACAGGGTAAGAAGTAAAATACGTTTTTATTTCAGTTCCCCAACCTGCACGATGATAAAAATAAGTTTCATTAAATTCCGCAACAGTAGAATCTCCTACAATATAAATCATAAAATCAACTTCCTTAAAACATAATTATTATATATCAAATTATAATTTTTAAAAATTGATTTTTAAATTTTCTAGATTAATTTTTAAAGCATCTACATAGTTTAAATTAGAATCATCCATCATTTCTAAAGTATATAAATATGAAACATTAGAATTAGTAGAACGAGCAATTGTATTAATAGTATCATTTTCTTCAAAATACTCACCAAAGATAGTTTGAATGTTGTTTTTATTAATATAATCACAAATTTCGCTAATTTTACTTGCAGTAGGCTCTTCTTCGTGTAAGCCTAATACACACTTAGTATTCATTTTATAATCTCTATTTAAATATGAATAAGCACTATGTCCTAATACATATAAATTACTTGTTGTATCAAAGAAATTTTTATAATCTTTTGAAATTTCTTCTAATGTTTCAACTAATTTATCTTCGTTTTTTTGAATAATTTCTTTGTAATTATTGAAATTATCTTGTAAAGATTTTGAAATTGTTTTTGTAATTAT
>CAVEPF010000078.1:4578-16495 GCA_963617645.1 Anaerotignum sp.
AGCTTCTTTAGGCGAAACAAAAGAGTGAGGATCAGATTCTAATGCATCAACTTCACTATTTGAATAACAAATTTTATCTTTTAATTTATCACTTGATTCTAAGGTCTCTAAATATTCTTCTAAACCAAGACCATTAACAATTATTAATTTAGCATCTTCCATTTGTGCTCTTTGTTTAGCGCTTGGTTCATAATCATGTGGCTCTATAGCTCCGTTAATTAAGCATTTAACTTCTATATTAGTATCTTTTGTAAGTTCTTTAGTTATTTCATTATTAGCGTAAAAACTTGTTATAACTAAATTATCACTTGTATTAGTGCAAGATGTTATAGTGATAGTTATTAATAATAGTAAAGAACATAATATATATTTTAATATCTTCATAATACTTCCTTTCTACTTGCAAATCATTCGCATTTAGATTATATCAAAATTAAATTCAAAATCAAGAAAAAATTTATTTTCAATATTTTTTGGCACTCTACAGTTGACAGTGCTAAAATAAGTTGTATAATATAGTTGGTGATAGAAATACGCCAAAGAAAGGGTGATTATAATGATGCAACAACAACCAAATTATGAGAATGATGAAAACATTCTAGAAAAATATGGTCGAAATCTAGTTGATCTTGCTAAAAAAGGCAAAATCGATCCTGTAATAGGTCGTGACGAAGAAATTAGACGTATCATTAAAATATTATCAAGAAAAACTAAAAATAATCCAGTTTTAATAGGTGAACCTGGTGTAGGTAAAACTGCAGTAGTTGAAGGACTTGCAAGACGTATCGTATCAGGTGATGTTCCAGAATCCTTAAAAAATAAAGAAATTTTCGAATTAGATATGGCATCTCTAGTAGCAGGCGCTATGTATAGAGGTGAATTTGAGCAAAGATTAAAAGCTGTTTTAAATAAAATAGCTAAATCTGATGGAAATATTATTCTATTTATTGATGAAATTCACTTAATTGTAGGTGCAGGTAAAACTGATGGTGCAATGGATGCAGGTAACATTTTAAAACCAATGTTAGCTCGTGGTGAACTTCATTGTATTGGTGCTACAACATTAAATGAATACAAAAAATACATTGAAAAAGATCAAGCTCTTGAAAGAAGATTCCAAAAAGTATTAATTGGTGAACCAAATGTTGAAGATACCATTTCTATCTTACGTGGTATAAAAGAATCATTTGAAGCACATCACGGTGTTCATATTAAGGATAATGCACTAGTTAGTGCTGCTATGTTATCTAATAGATATATTACAGATAGATTCTTACCTGATAAGGCAATCGATTTAGTAGACGAAGCTTGTGCTTCTGTTAGACTTGACTTAGACAGTATGCCAGTTGAATTAGATAACGTTGAAAGACGTATAACTCAAATCAAAATCGAGCAAATTTCTCTTAAAAATGAAACAGATCCTGTTTCTCTTAAACGTCTTGACGATTTAAAAGTCGAACTTGAAGAATTAAACAAGAAAGATAAAGAATTAAGAGACGAGTGGCAAAAGGAAAAAAATGATTTAGAAACATTTAAAGCTAAAAAGAATAAATACAACGAAAAGAAACATGAACTTGAACTTGCATATTCTAATGGTGATTATAGAAAAGCTAGCGAATTACAATATCAAGAAATTCCTGCATTAGAAAAAGAATTAAATGATTTTGAAAATTCTAATAAGGAAAATAAAATGCTATCCGAAACTGTTAGTGAAGATGATATTGCTCAAATCATTTCTAAATGGACAAACATTCCTGTATCAAAACTTGTTGAAGGTGAAAAAGAAAAAGTTCTTCATCTAGCTGATAGACTTAAAGAACGTGTTATAGGACAAGACGAGGCTATAGAATTAATTAGCGATGCTATTATAAGACAACGTGCTGGTATTAATGATTCTGATAGACCTATTGGTTCATTCATGTTCTTAGGACCTACTGGTGTAGGTAAGACAGAACTTGCAAAAGCTTTAGCTGAACAATTATTCGACTCAGATAAACATATTGTTAGAATCGATATGTCCGAATATATGGAATCTCACTCAGTCGCACGTTTAATTGGAGCGCCTCCAGGATATGTTGGATACGATGAAGGTGGTCAATTAACTGAAGCTGTAAGACGTAATCCTTATTCTATTATATTATTTGATGAAATTGAAAAAGCTCACAGAGATGTATTCAATGTTCTTCTTCAAATTCTAGATGATGGTAGATTAACAGATGGTCAAGGCAAAGTTGTTAACTTCAAGAATACTATTATTATTATGACTTCTAACTTAGGTTCTGATTTATTATTAAAAGATCCTAATGATAAAGGCGCTGTAATAACTATGGTAAAACAAAGTGGATATTTCAAACCTGAATTTATTAACAGAATTGATGAAATCATTGTATTCAATACATTGGGTAAAGATGTTCAATATAAGATTGTTGAAAAACAATTAAAAGAATTAAATATCCGTCTAGCAAATCAAAATATTCATTTAACATACACAGATGCTTTAAAAGATTATATCTTGCAAAGTGCATACGACCAAACTTATGGTGCTCGTCCTTTAAGAAGATTTATACAACGTTATGTTGAAACATTTGTAGCAAACGAAATCGTTAAAGGAAATGTTGAACCTAACTTTGAATACGTACTTGATTATAACGGACGTGAATTAAAATTATTTAAAGATAAAGCATTATAAAAAAATTGTGTCAGATTAATTCTGACACATTTTTTATTTTCCATCGTTTATATATAGTATACCAAGACAATGTGGTCCACAATGACATGATATAGTGCCACCCGCATGTGTTGGTATAACTTCTTTAAATCCTACTTCATATAATTTTTTACTAACTTCTTCAACAACTTCAGCTGGGGCTGTTGAATATGTAATAAACACTCTTGTAAAATCAGGATTAGAGTATTTTTTAAGCGTATCTTCAACATAGTTCATTACAACTTTCATCATAGTACCACGATATTTTTTAGCCGCGCTCATTGTACCAGTTGTAGAGTTTACATAAATAGAAGGCTTAATATGTAACAAGTTAGCTCCAAGCATTGATAGCATACTACATCTTCCGCCTTTATATAAATAGTTAACACTTTCTAACGAGAATGAAGCTTGAACATCTTTAACACGAGATTTTGATAGAGCGTAAATTTCTTTTGCGTCTAAGCCCTTATTAGCAAGTTCTCTAGCGTAAATCGCAAGTAATGCAATACCTGTAGATAAAGATTTTGTATCTACTACATATACATCTTTAAAATTTTCACTAGCTTTAATAGCATTTTGACACGCAGAAGAAATAGCGCTAGATAAAGAAAAATGTATAACAGCATCATATTCTTCTTTTAAAGCTTCAAAATGTTCATGAAATTGATATTCATTTACAGCACTAGTTTTAGGTAATATTCCTGTTTCATCTGTAAATTCAAATAATTCTTCTGGCAGTATTTCACCATCGTAGACAGATTTTTGGCCCATAATTAGTGTAAATGGTAATGTTTTTATATCAAAACGAGAAAGTTCATTCTTTGGTAAATCAATAGTACTTTCTGCTGAAATTGCAATTTTCATAAATAAATCCTCTTTTTTCTTTAATGTTATTATAAACAATAATATTTAAAATTTAAATACATTAAAATTAAAAAAAGACCAATACAAACGTATTGATCGTAATTTTCAAAATGGTGCGGGTAACAGGAATCGAACCTGCACACCGAGGGTACAAGATTCTAAGTCTTGCGCGTCTGCCAGTTCCGCCATACCCGCATTTCTCTTAACGAGCAATAATATTATACATATAAAAATTATCGGTGTCAAGAAAAATTTTTAAATATCTATGAAAAAACTGAAATTTAGATTGACTTCCTATAAAGTTTCACACCTAATGTTTTATTAAATTTAAAACCAACATTATGTAAGTATCCTTCAAGAATAAAACCATTATTTAGGTGAAACTTAGATGAATTTATATTTTCATCAGTCACTATTGAAACAATATTTTTTATATTTTGTATTTTAGCAAGTTTTTCTATTTCATTAAGTAACAAAGTTCCTATATGTTCATGTAAATGATTACAACTTGTATATATAGATAAATCAGCTGTATATCTATACGCACTTCTTTCATTATAAGCGCTTAAATAAGCATAACCAATAACAGAGTTATCTTTCTCACAAACAATATAAGGATATTTAGAACTAATTTCTAAACATCTAGTTTTAAAAGTTTCTATATCTAATTTTTGTTCTTCAAAAGTGAATGTAGTATTTTCAATATAGTAATTATAAATATCAAAACATGCAGAGATATCTTTATCTTCTAATTTTCTAATTATCATATTTAATTATTAAAATAATAATCCTTCATCTAAATCTTTAATAACGTGTCCAATTAAATATTCGCCATTTTTTGAATCAATTTGAACAATTACTCTATGCTTAATTACAGATAAATCGCATGGTAATAAAACTTTTAAATAATTTGAAGAATGTCCAATTACGTAATTATCTTCAAACTTTGTTTCTACAATTACAGTTTGAGTTGTATTAACAAATTTTGAAACATAATCATTCCAAAGAGTATGAGATAAGTCAATTAATCTCTTAACTCTATCTTTTTTAACATTACCATCAACTTGATTTTTCATGCTAGCAGCAGGAGTACCTTCTCTAGGCGAAAATGGGAATACATGAAGTTCTGAGAAACCAACTTGTTTAATGAAATTATAACAATCCATAAAGTCTTCTTCAGTTTCTCCAGGAAATCCTACAATAACATCAGTTGTTAAACTAATATCAGGTCTAGCAGTTCTTATTTTATTAACAATAGATAAGAACTTAGCAGTATCATAATGTCTATTCATTAATTTAAGAATCTTATCACTACCGGATTGAAGAGGAATGTGTATATGATTGGCAATTTTATTAGATTTACTCATAGTTTCAATAATAGAATCATTAACTTCATTAATTTCGATTGAAGAAATTCTAATTCTTTCAAGGCCTTCAACGCAAATCATATCATTAATTAAATCTTTTAAATGATACTCAGGACCGTCTGAATAAGCTCCAATGTGAATACCAGATAATACAATTTCTTTATATCCTAAATCAATAACATTTTTTTCTTCTTTTAAAACAAGACCATGTCTTTTACTTCTAACAGGTCCTCTTGCATAAGGAATTATGCAATAAGAACAGAAGTTTGAGCAACCATCTTCAATTTTAAGAAATGCACGAGAATGATCAAATTCAGTTACTTCTAAATTTTCATAATCTTTTTGGCTACGCGAAGCTAAAACTAAATCTTTCTTTTCAATAATTTTAGACTTAACCATAGCATCAATTGCAGAAATTGATGCTTTCTTATTACCAGTACCTATAATAATATCAGCTTCTGGCATTTCCTTAGCTTGATCATGGTGACTTTGCACAAAACATCCCATAGCACATACTACGGCATTTTGATTTAAGTTTTTACAATGTCTTATCATTTTTCTACTTTTTGCATCAGCTTGATTAGTTACAGAACATGTATTTATAATGTAAGCATCACAAATACTATCACCATCTAAAATTTCATATCCTAATTTTTTAAATTCATCACATAAGGCATTTGATTCATAAATATTAACTTTACATCCTAAAGTAATAAATCCAATACTTGGCATTATTTCAACTCACTTTCATAAGAAATAGCACTAAGTGCATACATAGAAGCTGTTTCTGTTCTTAAAATTCTAGGTCCTAAGGCACAATTTATAAAGCCTAAATTGTTTAAATACTCGACCTCGCTAAGATCAATTCCACCTTCAGGTCCAATTAGTATTGCAATATGTGATCCTAATTTGGCATTTTCAATAATATTTTTAAAATTGGATTTTTCTCCAATTTTAGCACTTTCTTCAAATGCTAAAATTTTATAATCATATTTAGAAAAATCAATCTTTTTAAGATCAATAATACCACCAAAATGAGCCTGTGTTTTTCTATGGCTTTGTTCACTAGCTTCTTTCATTATTTTATCAAATCTACTTGATTTAGTTTCGATTTTTTTAGGATCAATTTTAACAATTGATCTTTTCATGTTTACCGCATAAACTAAATTAACACCAAGTTCTGTAGAATGTTTACATATATCATCTAATTTATCCCCCTTAGGGTAACCTTGATAAATATCAACATAAAAAGGCAATTGACTTGAATTATCAATTGCCTCTAACTTTTCAAAATAAATAATATCTTTATCGATTCTTACAATTGATGCTAAAAATTCATTTTTAGAGTCAGATACAATAAACTTATCCCCAACTCTTTGTCTCATGACGTTCTTTATGTGGAACACATCGTCTCCAGTTATAGTGTTATTTTCTAGCGATAACGAATCAATAAAATATTTTTGCATTATTTTGCCTCGTGATTCTTCTTTACAATAGTAGCTACAACAAGTGAAGCACATGCAATAGCAAACATTAATAAGTAAGTAGCAAGGTCACCAAAGAATGCATAAACAAAATCGTCGCCTTTATCTACTTTGTAATAAATAAATTGAACAATAATACCAATAAAGCCCCAAATTACAGCTACGATTGAAGTAATATAGAAGAAATTGATTAAACCATTTCCTTCATGTGCATGAGCTTTACATAATTTTTCAAAAGTTTCATCATCAACATTATCTAATTCAATAACATCATATCTAAATACTTTCTTTTCTCCATCTTTAGTCTCTTCATTTTCAGACTCAATATAAAAGAAAGTAGAGTCACTAACTCTTTCATATAGTTCGTGATTTTTATAGACCTTAGCACCTTCTAACTTTTTAAGTTGACTAAAATCTACTTCATTAGTATTCTTCTTTTCTTGATAAAAACATCCCATTTTAACAAGTTTTAATGCTTTAGTACCTTTTAAACGAGATTCATCTTGAAATAATAATTTTTCATATTCTTTAACCGGTCTATCCAAAACATTTAATTCTTCTGTATTAGAAAAATCAACAATAGTTTCATCTTCACTTTTTTTTAATTCTAATGCCATAAAATAGCCTCCATAATTTCTTAAATTATAGCATATGTATTTGTAAAATAAAAGAGAAAAACTACCTTAGTTAAATTAACTAAAGTAGTTATTTTACTATTTCTTACCTTGGAAGAAATCTTTAATTTTATCCCAAGTAGATTTTTTATTTGCTTGTTTATATGAACTATCGAATTCTGTTAATAGTTTCTTTTGTTCACTTGTAAGATTCTTAGGGGTTTCAACAATAATATTAACATATTGGTCACCTTTTCTACCACCCTTAGGATCGCTTACACCACGATCTTTTAAGCGAAGTCTAGTTCCACTTTGAATACCAGCAGGAATCTTAACTTTAACTTCTTCATCAATTGTAGGAACCGAAAGTTCAGTACCAAGTGCAGCCTCAGCAAATGATATAGGTGCATCTATTTCAATATCATTACCATTTCTCTTGAAATATTTATGAGTTTCAACATTAAATGTAATGTATAAATCGCCATTAGGTGCGCCTTGGCTACCAGCACCGCCTTTACCTTCAACACGTAAAGTCATACCTGTATCGATACCAGCAGGAATTTTAATTTCTATATCTTTTGTCTTTCTAACTTTACCTTGTCCATTACATTGAGTACAAGCACGAGTAATCTTTTTACCAGTACCACGACAATCAGGACAAACAGTTTGTGTACGTGTTATACCAAGAATAGTTCTTTGTTCAACAAATACATATCCGGAACCATTACATTTTGAACATGTTTTTATATCACTGCTTGAATAAGCACCACTACCGCCACAAGCAGTACATGCTTCATCAACAGAAACACGAATAATCTTTTTACATCCATGAACAGCTTCATCAAATGTAATAGTCATTGTTTTCTCTAAATCTTTACCTTTTGTTTGACGACGTCCGCTACTTTGACTTCTTCCACCACCAAAGAATTGAGAGAAAATATCTTCGAATCCACCAAATGAACCAAATCCATCGCCAAATGGATTACCACCTTGACCTGAGAATCCTTGAGTTGGATCATTAAATCCATATTGATCATATCTTGCACGTTTATCTTTATCAGATAACACGCCATAAGCTTCATTTATTTCAGCAAATTTAGTTTCAGCATCTGCTGCTTTATTAACATCGGGATGATATTGTCTGGCTAATTTTCTATACGCTTTTTTAATTTCATCATCACTAGCTGTTTTAGAAACGCCTAAGACATCATAATAATCTCTTTTATCAGCCATAATATTACCTCACTTTTACACAAAAACTAGAGGGCAAGATGCCCTCTAATTTAATAACTATTGAACGTCTGAGAAATCAGCGTCAACTACATTGTCATCTTTCTTATCATTAGAATCGTTAGATCCTGAATTATCTGTTGATCCTTGTTGAGCTTGTTGATTTTGTTGGTAAACTCTAGTAGCTAAATCTTGAGTAGCTTTTTCAAGTGTAGCTTTCTTTTCTCTCATACCATCAAAATCATTTGCATCGATTGCTTTTTGAAGATCATCACACTTGCTTGTAATGTCCTTCTTTTCATCATCAGTAACACCCTTTAATTCATCTAAGCTCTTCTTTACTTGGAAGATTAGGTTGTTAGATTCATTTACAACTTCTGCATTTTCTTTACGCTTCTTATCAGCTTCTGCATTAGCTTCAGCTTCACGTACCATTCTGTTGATTTCATCTTCAGATAATGAACCACTATTTGAAATAGTGATATTTTGTTCCTTACCAGTACCTAGGTTCTTTGCAGAAACATGTACAATACCGTTTGAGTCGATATCGAACTTAACTTCAATTTGAGGAACTCCTCTAGGAGCTGCAGGAATACCATCTAATTGGAATTGTCCTAATGTCTTATTATCAGCAGCCATTGGACGTTCACCTTGTAATACATGAATATCTACGGCTGGTTGATTATCAGCAGCTGTTGAGAATACTTGACTCTTTGAGCAAGGAATTGTTGTATTTCTATCAATTAACTTAGTGAATACACCACCCATAGTTTCAATACCAAGTGAAAGTGGAGTAACATCTAGTAATAATACATCTTTAACAGTACCAGTTAATACACCTGCTTGAATAGCGGCACCCATAGCTACTGCTTCATCTGGGTTAACTGACTTGTTTGGTTCTTTTCCAAGTTCTCTTCTAACTAAATCTTGAACAGCAGGAATTCTTGTTGAACCACCTACAAGTAATACTTGGTCAACATCATTTGCAGTTAACTTAGCATCAGATAATGCACGACGAACTGGTTCTAAGCAACGATCAACTAAATCCTTAGTTAATGAGTTGAACATATCGCGAGTTAATGTCTTTTGAATGTGTAAAGGACCTGCAGCACCCATAGAAATGAATGGAAGAGAAATAGTAGCGCTTGTTTGGCTAGATAATTCCTTCTTAGCTTGCTCAGCAGCATCTTTTAATCTTTGTTTAGCCATATTATCTTTTAATAAGTCAACATTGTTTTCCTTCTTAAATTCACTAGCTAACCAATTCATAATAGCATTATCGAAATCATCACCACCAAGATGAGTATCACCTGATGTTGATAATACTTCAAATGTACCATCAGCAAGACTTAATAATGATACATCGAATGTACCACCACCAAGGTCAAATACAAGAACTGTTTGTTCCTTATCTGTCTTATCAATACCATAAGCTAGAGATGAAGCTGTAGGTTCGTTGATAATACGAATAACTTCAAGACCTGCAATCTTACCTGCATCCTTTGTAGCTTGACGTTGAGAGTCATTGAAATAAGCAGGAACTGTAATTACAGCCTTTTCAACCTTTTCTCCTAAATAATCTTCAGCAGACTTCTTTAAATTTTGAAGAATCATAGCTGAAATTTCTTGTGGAGTATATTTCTTACCTTCAATTTCAACTGTATAACCTACTTCACCCATATGACGCTTAATTGAATAAACAGTGTTAGGGTTAGTAACCATTTGACGCTTAGCAGCATCTCCTACAATAATTTCACCATTTTTAAATGCAACTACAGATGGAGTTGTTCTTCCTCCTTCAGCATTAGGAATAACCTTAGATTGTCCATTTTCCATAACAGCTACACAGCTGTTTGTAGTTCCTAAATCAATACCAATAACTTTTGCCATAATATAATCTCCTTTTTTATTCTGATACTTTAACCATTGCTGGTTTAATCATTTTATCTTTATACATATATCCATTTTGAAGTACTTCAAGTACAATTCCTGCTTCAACGCCTTCACGCTTTTCTGTAGACATAGCTTGCATGAATTTAGCATCAAATTTTTCGCCTTGTGCTTTAATTAACTTCACACCATCTTTTTCAAGAATTTGATTCAATTGATCAACTATCATCTTAAAGCCGATAACATAGTTATTAACTTCAGGATTTGGTGACTCAAATTGAACTATTTTTGATAACATATCAACAGGCCCTATTAAAGATTCAATAAGCCCTTGAGAAGCATACATCTTATCATTTACAGATTGTTCGAATAATCTTTTACGAATATTATCTAAATCTGCTCTTGCAGCTAAATAATCTTCGCTATCTTTCTTATTCTTTTCTTTAAGTTCTTTGATTTCTGCTTCTAATTTTTCTATCTTAACTTCATAATGATTCTTTTTATCTTTTTTATTCTCACTATGTTTCTTTTCTTTATCACTATTTAGAGTTTCTTTATTTTCTTCTACTGTTTTTTCTTCAACTTTTGTTTCTTTTACTTCTTCATTTGAAGAAGTTTCTTTAGAATCAAGAGTTTCTTCAGTATTTTCTTTCTCTAATACGTCTTTCTCTTCCACACAATCACTCCTTATTATACAATTTTGCTATTGCGCTTGCCGCATATTCAATTAAAGGGAATACCTTAGGATAATTCATTCTAATTGGTCCTATAATACATAATATACCAAACTCATTCATATTTAATGTATAAGGCATTGTCACAATTGAACAATCCTTTAAATTTGGATCAATATTATCGCTACCAATTAAGAACTTTAACCCAGTCCCACTATGTTTAAGTGCATCTTTAACAGATTCATCATCTATCATTTGAATAATTCGTGACATCGCATCATGACTATTAAATTCAGGTTGATTAAATATTTTTGTTAATCCTGATTGATAGAAATCACAATCTTGGAATCGAGCAAATGCTTTAATCAAGAAATTTAATAAATCATCTTGAAATCCAACCATTTGTCTAACTCTTGGTTTTTTAGCTTCTTTACTTAAGACATTTGTAATTTCTATAACTGACCTGTCATACATCGCATTATCGAATGCATCTATAAGTCTTAACAAATCATCCATTTTGTAACCACGTGGTATCGTGATTTTTTGACTTTGAACTTTTCCTCCACTTGTAACAATTAGTAATACACAGTTATGTTCATCAAGAGGAACTATTTCCATCTTTTTTACCGTTTGATAATTAGCACTACTTCCTAAAGTAGCTACCATATAGCCTGTATCACGTGACATAAAATCAATTAATTCTTTGATTTTTTCATCATGTTCCTTAGGACTATTAAGTATTTGGTCTATAACCGGAAAAAGTTTTATTGTATCAATATCACGTACTAACATGTTTTCTACATAATATTTAAAACCTTTTTCACTAGGAATACGTCCAGAAGATGTATGGGTTTTTTCAAGATATCCTTCTTCTTCCAATGCTTGCATTTCATAGCGAAGTGTAGCACTTGAATACTTTTGTAAATTAGGTTCTTGGTTTACAGTTTTAGAGCCAACAGGTTCATTTGTTTTAATATATTCTTCAACAATAGTTTTAAGAACTATCTTTTGTCTATCTTTCATCGCAAATTCACCTCGATTAGCACTTTGCTTTTCCTAGTGCAAATATATTATATAATTTTATTTT
>CAVEPF010000079.1:0-2803 GCA_963617645.1 Anaerotignum sp.
GTATAAATAGCACCTTTACATGTTTTATCTTTTTTACCATTTGGATCTTTATAAACTTTGCAATTATATCTTTTTCCATTTTTAGATAAATATTTACCATTTATATCTTCGCTAACTTCTAATTTATAGCACTTACCACTATGTTCTTCTACATATTTAATCAAAATCAATAATAAAATTAACCAACCAAATAATATTAAGAAAATAGAACTAAATAATATATCAAAAAATCTTTTAAAAAATTGATAAACATATTTATTTTTATAATTTATCTCAATTTCATTTTCACTATTACTCACGATAACACTCCGTATATATAAATTGTCGTTATTTATTATAATACAAACTCGCCTAATAATCTAGAAAATTTTCGAAACGTTCTTTAAAAATTATTATAAATTATTCATTTTTATTAAAATTTATTACATATCATACTTAGCAAGTATTTGTGCAGGTTTTTTTCGAACTAACCAAAATACTGGAATTAAGCCAATAATGATTGATAAAATTAATAGAATAAAGAATACATAATATGTGGAAGGACATAAGAATAAATTAAACGAACTATCTGTATATTTAGCAATTTTTAATTGTATTGTTCCTACGATAATTGTTAATACTACATAAGATATTAAAACTGTATGCAATAGTGTAACAAAAATTTGACATATATAATTTAAGTAAATTCTAATTTTAGGAAGTCCTAATGCTCTTAAAACACCTATTTCATAAATATCTCTTATAATTTGTGTTCTCATTATAAAGAAAATATAAATTACTAAAATTAGTGCACAAATTAAAACTTCGATTAAATAATTATAAGTTTGTGCTTTAGTATCATTTTTTCTTAAATTATAGTAATAAGAAAAATATGTTGCTTTACTGATACCATTTAATTCAACAAATTCTTCTAAAGCACTTGAATCTTTTAATAAAACAATTCCATTAAATGTGTCAGTAATCGAATATGTTCCATTATATATTCTTAAATTTTTATAGCTTAAAATATATCTATAATCATTGCTAGTAGTATAAATATTAAAGAATACATCATCATCCAATACACCAACGATTTTACAATTTAACTTTGTTTTATAAAAAAATACATAATCATCTAAATTTGTGTTTGAATTTATTTCGTTATCCCCGAAGAAGCGTTTACTCACTACAATTTCATTGTTATTTTTAGGAAGTCTTCCACAAATTAAATTAGTTGTATCATCTAAAAGCGTATCAGCATTATTAAAGTAACACATTTGATCATTAAATTTAGAAATACTTGTATCATTTGAGTATATTCCAACAGTTCCATATAAATAGTATGAAAAACTTGGTTCATAAATTAAATCTGTTTCTTCAGATACTATTCCTGTTATTTTATAACTATAAAACATATTAAATTTTGAATATGTTTTATTTTTATCTAAATATTTAAATAATACTTCATAACTACTTATTGAAGCTTCTTTCATTAATCTAGCTGCTACTTTAGAGCTCATTAAAGCGCCGTCTCTTGTGCCATATATTAACTCACCATTTGCTAAATCAGTTCCTAAAGTATATAAAACATCAACACTATAGTTTTTATTAATATATGAAGCCATTTCTACATTGATTGAAAATTCAGAATTGATGATTGGCATAAATTCGTCACTACTATTTTCTACATATGCATCACATGCATACTCATTTGTTAAATAACCATTACGATTCTTTAATACTACATCACTTCCAGCATCTAACAAATCATTAGTTTCGATAAATGATGCACGAGCAAGATTAACATTTAACATTACTAATACGAAGCCTAATATAAAGAATAATAGTTTGAATATCTTCTTTCTTTTAGCACTAGTTCTTTTTGAGAACGCTTCTAAAAATGACTTTTTAAATCTTTGTAATACATTTATAGATTTTTGATCTGAAAAAGTAGAATCATTATAAACAAATTCATCCTCTTTTATAACATCATCATTTTCTTCATGTTTTCCATCAACAATTGTAACTTGATTAGTATACGGAACTATTTTAACATTACTTTTTAAATAATAAGTACCATTTACAAATACTAATGATAACTTAACATCTTCTTTTGTTTCTTGATATAAATCAACACTTAGATTATCAGATTCAACTCTAGTTTTTTCTAAATCACCTAAAAAGACTTTATTTTCACTATGTTTTGCTAGTTTTGCATTTTTGTCAGTTTCTTTTACACTTAAAACTTTACCATCTCTTATTTCAACAATCATATCAGAATAATAATTAGCAAGTTCGCTTGAGTGAGTAACAAGTAATACTAATTTAGTTTTTGATAAAGATTTTAAAATATTCATAATTTGAATTGAATTTGTTGAATCCAAATTACCTGTTGGTTCATCTGCTATAATAACCTTACATTTTTTTACTAAAGCACGCGCAATAGAAACTCTTTGTTGTTGACCGCCCGATAACTCTGAAGCTAATTTCTTACGGTATTTATACATTCCTACTGAATTTAGAGCATATGTAATTCTTTTATCAACTTCTTCTTTATCTTCTATATTATTAACAGATAAAGCTAATGATAGATTTTCATAAACTGTTAAATCATTTATTAAATTATAGCTTTGAAAGATATATCCAATATTATCTCTTCTATATTTTTCAATACTGATTTTTTCATCATTAATTAAAATTTCGCCTTCTGCATTATCTAATCCACCAATTACATTTAAAAGTGTTGTTTTACCACAACCAGAAGGCCCAAATAATGTGATTAAACCTGACTCTGGAAGTTCTAAAGAAGTATCATTTATAACAT
>CAVEPF010000079.1:2813-11128 GCA_963617645.1 Anaerotignum sp.
TAACATGAATTTCATTACGTTTCCCTTTATTGTAATACTTATTTAAATTATTAATTTTAATCATTATTTAGCCTCCTTTAAAGATTCTTTAACACTCTTGCTAAATAACTTCTTATTAAACTTTATAGCAATTAAAATAGCCATAAATATTGTTAGAACAAAATACCATGCTGATGTAGCAAAAGAAATTTTGTTAAAATACTTCAAATAAGTGTTATATTTAAATATTTTACCAAGAATAGTCATTAATATGTAAAGAAGTGTAGTAGAAGTGAAAGACAACATCAAGACTTCAAATAAACTTATTTTTTTCATATCGGAAACAGTTACCCCAAGCGTCCTAAAGATTGTGTATGTTTCATTTTTAGTTTCATATATTTTTCTTAAAATAATATATGATATAAAATATAAAATTATACATAGCGCGCCGCCCCAGAAATATACAATATATAAATTAATATCAGGAGTTTCATTGTTACTGCGACTAATAGTAGTTGCATAATAAGAATAGCCTAATGAATCTAAATCACTAATCTTCTTGTTATTATTTAAATAAACACTCGCTTCATATACTTTATCAATCTTTTCATAATAATCATAACCAATAACAAGAGCATTCATGCAAACTTCTCCTTGAGAAGTTAAATATCTATCTTCAATTTCAGTTGTATGATCTAATGAAGATACATTAAATAAGTAATAGTTATAATATAAAATTTTTGAAGATAAAACATCAGTATTTAAAGTTTCACTATAATTTGCAATATGTGTTTTTTCAGTAAAATTGAAAAATATTGGTGTATTTTTTTCAGGCATCAAATCTGTTTCTGTATCAATACAATATAAATCATTTTTGATAGTTATAAAGCGTGCATATTCTTCTAACTTTTTACACTTTGTAATAAGAGGTCTATTTGCATATTCAGAGTATCCAACACCAGAAATTACAAATTCTTCACTCTTTATATCATCAACATACTTGATTAGACCATTTGTTACAGAATATAAATTTGATTCAGTTATATTAAATTTGTCACCGATAAAAAATGAGTATGACGAATTAAGTGGTAAAAATAATACAAACTCATTCTCATTTTCAGGTTCTTTTCCGTACTTTAACTCACCATCAACATATGATTCGTAGCTAGCATAAACTAGTGTTCTTGAATCTTGTAAATCATTTAAAAAGAAAGTATTTGTTTCATAGAAAGGATTTTTAACTACTGTACCTAACTTATTTAATTCGCTTTCATCTAAATCTTTATAATTTTGATCATAAACAATGTATTTATTTTCATTTGTATATGCAAAATACGGATAAGAATTATCACTATCAGTATTTATTACAATTTGAAAAATATTTAAAGAAAAGAATGCAATCGCAATAAATATCAAAAAAGTAAAGATAGTCTTCTTTGGCGTTGCAAGTAAGTTGTTAGTTGCAATAGATAAATCTACCTTCTTTTCAATAGGTGCATAATCAAGATTTAATTCTTCTTTAGGGTCCTCAGGGAATTGTTCAAAGGTTAAATCTTCAACAATTTTACCATCATGAATCTTAATCTTTCTAGTTGCTAAATCTTTTATCTCATCAAAATTATGGGTAACGATTAAAACTAACTTATCTTTTGATACACGGCAAATCAACTCCATAATCTCTCGACCTGTTTTTTGATCAAGATTTCCTGTTGGTTCATCACATGCAATAATAGGAGTATCAAGAGCTAATGCGCGAGCAATTACAGTTCTTTGTTTTTCTCCGCCTGATAATTGTGTTCCTCTATTGTTTGCTCTATCTTTTAAATTTACTTTTTCTAATATCTCTAAAGCTTTTTCACGTGCTTCTTTTTTAGAAATACCATTAATCATTAATGGAACCATAACATTTTCAAGAACGGTATATGATTCAATAATATTATAATTTTGGAAAATAAAACTAATCTTATTTTTTCTAAATTGATCCATATCTAAAACATTAAAATAAGAGGTTTCATTACCTTTAAAATATATTTCTCCGTCATCAAACGTATCTAAACGAGAAATAACATTAAGTAGTGTTGATTTACCGCTACCACTTTCGCCTGTAATAGCTACTACTTCACCTTTATTAAATTCTACATTAATATCATCAAGTCCTTTAGTTGTTACACCATTGTTATGATAATATTTAGAAACATGTTCAAGTTTTAACATAATATAAAACACCTTTCATTTATCTAAGTTATTATACAAAAATATATAGTATTAATCAATCAAATAAAAAAACTTACAAAGTAAAAACTTTGTAAGTCATTATTTAGTCACTATATGTAGAATCTTCTATGTTTATATCTTTTTCATTTGAAACATTAATTAAATGTAAATTTGTATAATTTTTAACATCCATAAATGTACTCGCATTAAACTTTGCATTCTTAATAGTAATATCTTTTATAGTATCTTTATTAATTCCATTTAATTTAATAAATGTTTTAGCACTTAAGACATTTAAATTTTCAATATTTATATCATGGAAATAAGGAATATCTTCTTCATCAATAAATACATCTTTGTCTTTATCTTCATGAGCCATCTTAAATAATGAATAACCTAAATCTATAATAATAGCTTCACCTTTAATATCAGTCATATAAGTATTAACAAAGTTTAAATTATAAACATCTCCGCCTCGTCCCATAGCACTTTTAAAGCGAAGACCGACATCAGTTCCGGCAAATGTATTATTAATTGCATATAAATTATTAATACCTCTACTCATTTCAGAACCAATAACAATTCCTCCGTGTGCATGATATACTAAGTTATCATGAATATAGATATTTTCACATGGTACTTTAATCTTACGAGCTTCTCTATTTTTACCACTCTTAATACAAATACCATCGTCACCTACTTCAAATGTTGAATTTAAGATTTCAACATTTTTGCAAGACTCAACATCTATTCCATCACCATTTTGAGCGTAATATTCGTTCTTAACAATAATAGAATCAAATGTCAAATTTGAAGAAAATAACGGATGAATATTCCATGCAGGAGAATTTGAAGATGTAATATCTTTTAACATTACATTTTCCGATTTATAAATAGAAATTAAAACTGGTCTAAATAGATCATAATATTTATCAGCATCTTCTAATTTTATTTTATCAAATCCTATTAGAGCTCCTTCATAACTTGATTTTGAAGGATACCATATTTTAGTTTCTTTATCATTAATATAGTACTCACTTTTTTGAAGACGTTGCGCAAAATCTTTAGTTGTAACTTTCCACTCTTTACAAGGTCTCCAATCAATACCGCAACCATCAATTATACCATGGCCTGTGATTGCTACATCAGTACAGTTAGCAATGGTAACAGGAGAATTACAACGAATAGCTTCCATGCCTTCATAATTAAATAAAACTGGTTTATAGAAATCATGTGACTTAACAAACTTTAAGTAACAATTTCTTACTATATTTAAATTAACACCACTTTTAAGTTCAATAGGTCCAATTTCAAATACTCCTGGTATTAGGTTTAATTTACCGCCACCATTTTTTGATACCTCGTTTATTGCAGTTTGAACTACTTCTTGATTATGTTTTGGATCATTATTTAATGTTCCAAAATCATTAATACTATATTCTACATTTTTTATATTAGGTCTTTTTATTTCAAAATTCATATTAATCACCACTTAGATAATATCATAGTAAAAACCATTCATTGGCAAAATTTTAACAAATTTATAAGTTTTCGTCTTTAATTTCAACACGCGGAAGATTTATTTTAAATTTATAAGATAAGAAACGAACTACAACCACAAAAGTTAAAGTAATAAAAACTGATAAATATATATTTACATTATTTATAAATAGTAAATAATAGATTACCCCACCAAGTACTGCGGCTATACAATATATTCTTCTTGTAAATATTACAGGTATTTGCATTGCTAAAATATCACGGGTCATACCGCCACCACAAGCTGTGATTGTCGCCGCAAAAATAATCATAAATGTGTTACCATTTGCTTCGATTGCAACATTAGCGCCCATTATAACAAATATTCCAAGTCCTAAGGCATCTAATATAGTTGTTAAATCTAAAAACCATTGTTTTTCAAAGAATGCAATATGCTTAAATGCGAAAAATAATATAAATAAAACTATGGTAGTTATAAATGCGGCTATAAGTTCATAGTTTGGTGTTTCAAAGAATCCTATTTTTTTATCTAATAAAATATCTCTTAAAACTCCACCACCACAAGCTGTAACACAACCTAAAATTATTACTCCAAGTAAATCCATTTTGTGTTTTATAGCTACAACAACGCCTGAATAGGCAAAAGCTATAGCACCTATAATATCTATTATTAATATAAAATTACTCATGATTTATAGCTTCATCCAACATTTTAATAAATTCTTTTACACAATTAACTAAACGGTAGTTATTAGCTTCTTCTATATATTCTTTACTTAATTCTTCTTTTCTACCTGGATTTTCAATAAAATATTCTATTTTGTTTTTTAAATCTTCTGCGTTTCCAGCTTTAAATAAAGATTCATCAGTTAGGGCAAATTGTCCTGTAGCACTCTTCTTAGAGTCAGAAATAATAGGAACAATACCACATGCGAATGCTTCAGTACAAGCCATACCCTCTATTTCAGCATCTGAACAATGACAATATAAATCTCCGTATGACAAAATATTTCTTAATTCTTCAGGACTCTTAAAACCTAAAATAGGTTTATTTGTTAAACTTTCGCCTAATTTCTTATAATGATTTTCTAAAGGTCCTTTACCGCATAAAATAATTTGTATATCTTTTTCATACTTACTGTTTTTAACAGCTTCAATTAATAAATCTTGACGCTTTTCAACTGAATATCTTCCTGTCATTATAATAACTATCTTGTTCTCAAGTTCAAGAGGTCTAGCCACATCAACTCTATGAAAATAATCAGAAATTCCGTTAGATATAACATGAAGTTTAGCCTTATATTTATGCACAACTAATTCATTTTTAATCATTTCACTAGGACAGTGAATATGACTAAACTTATTATAGAATTTACGGAACTTTAAAAATATTCCATCGTTGACAATTTCTGAACCACCTAAGTGAATTGTTGATGTGATATTTTGAGGCTGGCAGTGGAATGCGGCAGTTGTAGGAATACCTAATTTATCGCATAGTTTTTTAGTTTTTTTAGCTAAATGGAAAGGTAGTAAAAAATGAACAACATCGCTTTTCTTAATGATTGGTTCAATAATTTTTTTATTATATTTTCCAAATACCATTCCTTGAGAATGTATTAACTTTTTAAAAGGATATATTCTTTCACCTGTTTGAATAACGTTTTTACCACTACCTGTACCACATATTACATATACAGTGTTTCCAAGTTCTTCAAGCATATCGGCAAATCTTCTAACGGTCATAGTTGTACCATTATTACCCTCTTCATATTGATCCATTACAAATGTAATTACCATAGTTATGCTCCTATCCAGACACGGCGTTTTACAGCTGTTACACCCTCTGTGTCTTTTGTATAAAAAATATTACTACCTGATTTATCTGAATTTGCACCATGTGCTGTAGAATTTATATCATCTAAATCAGTTGATGTAGCTTCTTTATAGTCTTTAACATATATTGTTTCATTAAACCAATCAGTGTCTTTAAGTTTAGTTAAATTATTACTAGCTGCTATACCAACACTAACGATATTTTCTTTATTTTTACCACAAGAGACAGTAATTTGTCCGTTCATAGATTTAAATTCTCCATTTTCATACATTCCTGTAATATACACTTTATCAGTATATTGTGCAATTCTATTAATGAAATGTTGAGTAGGAAATTGATTTGCATAATCTGTAGTGTATTCATTTGTACCAGCACAAGTACATACACAACAAATATCAGGTGTAATTGCGGCTAAAAATTTAGTTGTTGAACTAGTCTTAGAACCATGATGTCCACCTTTATATAAATCACAATGAGGTAAACTTGGGTAGGTTTTACCATCATAGTGTTCAACCATAGCTTCTTCGCCTTCTTTTTCAAGGTCCCCGGTAAGTATAAAATTGTGCGATTCTGATCCTTCAGTATAAGTAAATAAAACCGATACTGAATAATTGTTTTCATCACTTGAATTAGTGAAATAATACTTATTCCATAAAATAGTCATAGATACATTATTACTTAATTCAATTGTATCACTAGCTTTAGGAGTTAAACCATCACTTTCAAAAAATTGATGGGCATAAGTAATAGTTGTATTATATGTATTTTTTGCATATTCAAAACCTTTTAATGTATTTTTATATACATTAGTTGTTTTTGATGTTCTTTCATTATAAATAATATTATCAATTTCGTAATTATAAATAATGCTTGTATCTTTACTAGTACCTGATAGAGACTCTATATGGTCTTGATCTCCATGAGTCATAATTAAATACTCAAGTTTAGAATCTGTACAATATTCATTAATTTGACTTACTAATTTTTTTGTTTGATTTTGTTTATTACCAGCATCAATTAAAATATCTTTATCTCCAGCTTTAATATAAATTGAATCACCTGCAGAATTAGAATCAAATTCAAGGAAATGGATTTGGAATTCATCATAAATTACACCCTCTGTATTTGTATTATTGTTACTACTAGATTGACTAGTTGTAGGTTCACTAGGATTGATAAATTTATTTAAAATATCTGGATTTATTTTAATGCAATAGAAAGCACCTAAACATATTATAATAATTAAGATTAAAACTATAATAAATACAGCCTTAGGATGTTTCTTTGCACGTTTTATAACTTGTTTTTCTATTTTCTTAACATTTTTATTATTCTTTTTATTAGCCATTATATTCCTCTACTATTTTTATTGCACTCTTTAATCCGTCTAATGCTGCACTAGATATACCACCAGCATATCCTGCACCTTCACCAATTGGATAAATAAATTTATTAGAACTTTGTCTAGATTCATCTCTTAAGATTCTAACTGGGCAACTTGATCTAGTCTCAATTCCAGTTAAAACTGCGTCAGGATCATAATATCCTTTCATTTTCCTATCAAATAAAGGAATAGCTTCTCTAAGTGAATCTACTACATATTTAGGTAAACATGTATCAAAACTTTGGAAAGTATACCCAAGTGGATAACTTGGTATAACACTACGGACCGAGGTTGCTACCGCATTTTCTAAAAACTCTTTAACTAGATTTACAGGAGCTCTGTAATCAGAACTTAATTCAAAAGCCTTTTTTTCATAATATTCTTGATAATCTAAGCCATCAAGTACACTATTTTTCACAAAATCACTTGGATCAACATTAACAAGTAGTGCTGCATTAGAATTATCTAAGTCACGTGCAAAATAACTCATTCCATTTGTTACAATAGAATTTTTCTCACTACTACTTGCCATAACTGTACCACCTGGGCACATACAAAATGAATAAACACTTCTTCCACTTTTCAAATGTTCAACAAGTTTATAGGAAGCTGCTGGTAAAATACTAGCACACTCTCCGTATTGAATCTTATTAATTTTTTCTCTTTTGTGTTCAATTCTAACACCCATAGAAAAAGCTTTAGCTTCCATTTTTATATTTTTACTATAAAGCATTTTAAGTGTATCACGTGCACTATGCCCTAATCCTAAAATTAAGTGACGTGTTTCAATATCTAATGTATTTTTTCCGTCAGTATGTATCATTAATGAGTTATCTAATGTATCATACGAAGAAAAACGAGTATTAAAATAAAAAGTAGCGCCTAAAGAAATTAAATCATTACGTATGTTTTTAATAACTTTACGTAAATAATCTGTACCAATATGAGGTAATGATTTATATAATATATCATTAGGAGCTCCGTAGTGAACAAATTCTTCAATAATAAAAGTTAGTAGGTCATCTTTTACATTTGTAGTAAGTTTTCCGTCAGAAAAAGTTCCAGCTCCGCCTTCACCAAACTGAATATTACTAGATTCATTCATATTTTTATTATTTATAAAGTCTTCTACATCTTTAATACGATTATCCATATCACTACCACGTTCAATAATGATAGGTTTAGCATTACATCTAGCAAGATATAAACTTGCAAATATACCTGCAGGTCCAAATCCTACAACTACAGGACGTAAAGTATCTTTCCATTTGATATAATTTAATGTAACATTTTTTAAATTAAAAATTGTTACATTAGTTTTGTTTTCAAATTCTTTATAATCTGTATCAGCTATATCAATAATTAAATTATAAGATATTGTAATTTTATTTTTGTGTCTAGCGT
>CAVEPF010000079.1:11138-12504 GCA_963617645.1 Anaerotignum sp.
GTTTTACATTATAAAATTTTGACACTAAAATTTTTAAATCTTTATCTTTATCTTTTAGTAAAACTTTAAAATTAGTTATTCTTATTTTCATAAATTTCTTCTATCCTTTTTGCAATGAAAAGCCCCGATATAAAGGCAAACATTAAATTATATCCACCACATACACCGTTTATATCAAGCAATTCCCCGCATGCAAATATATTAGGGTATTTTTTAAGACTTAAGTTATTATTTAACTCACAAATTAATATTCCACCACGCGTAACTTGAGATTCTTTAAAATCATAAGTTGATTTAATATCAAGTTTAAAATTAGATAAGAAATCAATAATTTGATTACTTTCTACTATATTTTTCTTTATTAAATATTTTATAAGTGTAGGGTGAAATAGCGTATTTAAATAAATACTAGGATCTTTATAATATGTTTTTCTTGAGTCTATCTTATATCTTAATTCATTCTTATCAACATTATATAATAAATCAAGAATTAAATAATCACTATCATTATAATAATGACTTGAGTTTAATATAACAATACCAGATATTCCGTCTTCTTTAAATATAACTTCTCCATTTTCAATAAACTTTAAATTATTAGACTCGTCAAATAATTTAACATTACTTTTACTTCTATATCCTTTAAGAATTGCTATATCTTTATCTATAAGTTTATATCCTACAAGACTTGGTAAAAGTCTACTCAATTTAATATCTAAATCTTTTAGATAAGAGTATGTTGAATCTACCTTACTTAAATCAACACTAGAGTTAGATCCACTTGCAAGTACAACATAATCAAATTCTTCATTATCAATATAATATTTTTTGTTTTTATATGTTACACTTTTAACAGTATAATTCAATAAAACTTTAGTATCTTTTAAATCATTAGTAAAAAGTGATACTATAGTCTCACTTGAATTAGATGTAGGATACATTCTTCCTTCACTATCAAAATAAAACATTAAACCTAAAGAAGATAAATAATTTATTAAATCTTCTTTTTTAATTTTATCAAATAATTTTTTAATAAAATCAGGATTATTGTAATCACTAGGCAATGCCTTGAAATTTGCAAAATTACATTTACCATTTCCACTAGCTAATATTTTTCTACCTAAAGATTTATTTCTATCAAAAATAGTAATATCAATATTAATATTTTTTCTTTTAAGATAAGAAGCTATGATTAAACCACTAGCTCCACCACCAATAATACCCAATTTCATAAAATCACCTTTATGATTATAGCATTATATTTTATTTTTTTTAACAAAAATAATTAATTGTTTAAAAAATTCTAGAGTATAAATTCTATTTTTATAACATAAAATCCAAAATAAAAAGTATGAAGTGTTAATAG
>CAVEPF010000080.1:0-14355 GCA_963617645.1 Anaerotignum sp.
TGACAATCAAGTAAATAATGTTGATAATTCGTCAAATAACGAACAACAAGAAAAATATATTACACTAGGTGATTTATTTAAATCAATTAAAAAGAACTGGATTTTACTTTGTGTTATTACCGTTGTTATAACAATTTTAGGTGCTGTTTATACATTTGGTGTAGCAAAAGAAACTTATAAAGGAAGTTCAACATTAATTGTTGAAGTTAAAACTGATCCTAGTAAACAAGATTCTACTGTAAATGTATCTTATTCAAATACTTATGTTAATACAGTAGCTTCAGTATTAAAAGATACTAACACATTAAAGAATGCAGTTGATAATTACAATACAAAAAATGTAAATGATGCAAGCTATCAAAAGATTACATATTCTGAACTATCAGACAAATTAACTACTACAATAACAACTAATAATAACTATTTAACATTTGTTATTAAAGATACAAATAAAGAAAGAATTATAGCATTATCAGGATATGTAATGGATTATGTAGTAAGTCTATCTAATGATTATGATGATTCAACTAAAGATGATTTAATTTGTGAAATTAAAAAGTTATCTGTTCCAACAAGTAGTGAAGATGTTAAATATAGTTCTCCTAATAAACCACTTTATTTAATTATTTCTTTCTTAGCTGGTTTTGTTGTCGCTTGTGCTGTTGTATTTATCAAAGAATTTGCATCAAGCAAATTCCAATCAAAAGATGAAGTTGAAACTTTAGGATTACCTATAATTGGTGTTAAAGTTAATTCAAAAGAAAAAGATAGAGAAGAAGATGACGATCTTGTAGAACCATCTATTCGTGCATTTGAACCATTTAATAGAATTTTAAAAAATATTAAATTTGCGAACGTTGATAATCCTTATAAAACAATAATGATTACTTCAACTCAAATGGCTGAATTTAAAACTACAGTTGTATCTAATTTAGCTTATGCGGCTGTAAACAATGGTAAAAAGGTTATTATTTTAGATCTTGATATTAGAAAACCTAGAGTTCATAAAGTATTTGGATTAACAAAAGAAAATGGTTTATCTGATTATTTATATGGTTCTCTTGAACTTAAGGATATTATTAAAGAAACAAAACAAGGCGTTGATGTAATTAGTGCTGGTAAGAGTGTTGATAATCCGGTTGTTATTCTTGAAAGTCAAAAATTACGTGACTTAGTAGCTACTTTAAAAGAAACTTATGATTATGTATTTATTGATACTCCACCACTACTTGCTTGTAGCGATGCACTTGAAATTGCTAAATTCTGTGATGGTGTAATTTATAATGTTGCATTAGAAAAAGCTAATAAGAAGGATATTAAAGATTCTATTGATTCTCTAATTAATAATCATGCTAATATAATTGGTATTAACGTTACTAATGTTAAGATGACTAAAAAAGAATCAAATTACTATTATCAATATGGTTATGGTGAAAAATAAAATGAAAGCTCGAAAGAGCTTTTTTTTAATGTCTTTTACAAGAAATTATTGTATAATAAATTGAAATTTATTATTAAAAATATTGGTTGGTGATCTTATGCTAGATATTCATTGTCATATTTTGCCTCAAGTTGATGATGGCGCAAAAAATTTTGATATATCTATAGAACTATTAAAAGAGGAAGTTAATAATGGAGTTAAAGATATAGTTCTTACACCACATCAAAATAAAGAATATTTATGTAAGGATAAATTATTAGAAAAATTCAATGAATTTAAAAATCAAATTAATCTTGATCTTAATCTTTATTTAGGATGTGAACTTTATTATTATGACGGCGCAATAAAAGATTTAAAAGATGGTAAGATTTTAACAATAAACAATTCAGAATATGTTTTAGTTGAGTTTTCAACACATAATGAGACTGATATAGCATCAATTATATATGATATACACGCAAGTGGTTATAAACCAATTATTGCTCATATCGAACGTTATGAATATTTAACAAAAGAAGATATTATAGAAATTTCTAAATATGCTTATATCCAAGTTAATGCTAAATCTTTTGAAAGAAAAGAATATAAGAAGACACTAAAATTTTTACTAAAGAATCATTTAATAAGTTTTATAGCTTCAGACTCTCACAATTTAGAAAGCAGAAATGTTGATTTTAGTTACGTAAAAAAACTTATAAGTAAAAAGTATAAAGATCAATATGAGAAAATTTTTAATAACACACTAGAGTGTATAAAAAAAGACATTTGATTTGTTTCAAATGCCTTTTATTTTCCTAGTAATCTATTTTCGGCTTTTTTTGAGTATATGTAAATATATCCACCAGTTAGTAAGAAACAACAAGCAAATATCCAAGCACAAGGATCAGCCATAGATAATGCATACATTGACATTGTGTTAGCTTCTGTAGTTATTTCTCCACCGTTAAATAAACGAGGGAAGATTAAACAAATAAGAGTTCTAGCAGTAAGTTCACCAATACCTGCTAAGAATGGGAATAGTGGCTTTCCTACACCTTGGACGCTATTTCTAAAGATAAATAAGATTCCTAAGAAGAAATATAATGTTAAATCACAGAATAAGTAAGAATTACCAAACTTTATTGCAAGGTCAGTAATCTTATCGCTTGAATAGAAGATATGTAAATAGAAACCGTTGATTGTTAAAAGTAAACCTATACCTGCAAATATAATATATTCAGCAAAGGCAATAACAATTGCTGTATTTACTCCTTTTTTAACACGAGTAAAGTTTCTAGATCCTACATTTTGACTTGTATAAGTTAACATTGCAGTTCCGAGCGCATTAAATGGGCACATTAATAAATTGTTTAATTTTGTAGCTGCACCAAATCCGTTTTGAGCATCGCTTCTAACAACGACACCTAAACTATTAGAATCAAATTTAACAATAACACTTTGCATTACAATTAAACCAATACATAATATTGAGAATTGTAAAGCTAAAGGAAGACCCATTTGTAAATGCTTTAAACTTGATTTTACATCAACTTTAAAATCACTTTTAGAAAGTCTATAATCTTTATAATGAATAAATGTGTATATAAAACAACCAAGTGCTGATATACCTTGAGCGATAACTGTAGCTATTGCGGCTCCACTTACACCCATTTTAAGAGGAACAATAAATAAAATATCAAGTATAATATTTAGAACTGTTGAAATTAATAAGAATATAAGAGGAGTAATAGAATCACCGACAGATCTTAAAAATGAACAAATAGCGTTATAAAATATTTGAGTAAAAATACCTACATAAATTATGAGGATATATGTGTAAGCTGCATTATATATTTCATTTTGTACAGCTTCTTCAGATTTTGATAATCCAATAACACTAAGTAATGGATTGATCATTAATACAGCAAGTATTGTTAAAATAATAGACATGTATAATGATAGTTTGATTTGAGTTGCAAAACTTTTTCTAATACCTTCTTTATTATTTTGACCATACATATTTGAAGTAATTACAGAAAAACCAGCTGTACATCCTAATGCAAACTGAAGTACTATAAATACTAAATTTGAAGTATTATTTACTCCGGCTACTTCATTAGCATTTAAGAATTGACCACATATAGCCGCATCAGCTATCGTATATATTTGTTGTAAAATGTAACTTAATAAAATTGGAATTGAGAATAACATAATAGATTTAAATATTTTTTCTTTAGTTAAATCTATTGGTTTAAAAATGTTTACCATAAAATTTCTCCTTTATCTTGAAATATTATATTATCTTTTTGTTTAAGGTCAATAATAAAGATTAAAAAAATTTAAAATGTTTAATATTTTAAAAATATTAAAAGTATGTTAAAATAATTTAGTTTATTAAGGAGTTTTTTATGAGAAGCATATACGATGTAAGTCCTAAAGAATTAGAAGAATATTTTTTACAAAAAGATTTGAAAAAATTTAGAGCACAACAAGTTTTTGAGGCTGTTTATAGACAAAAAGTTTCATCTTTTTTAGAAATTACTAATATTAAAAAGTTTGTCTTAGATGATTTAGCTCGTGACTTCTCGATAAAAACTTTTGAAGTTGTTGTTAGACAAGTTTCTAGTGATGGCACAGAGAAATTTTTATTTCGTCTTGAAGACGGAAATTTAATTGAAACTGTACTTATGACTCATAATTATGGTACAAGTGTTTGTGTTACAAGTGAAGTTGGATGCAATATGGGATGTATGTTTTGTGCATCTGGTATGAAGAAAAAGATAAGAAATCTAACAGCTGGTGAAATGGTTGGACAAATTATGTCTGTCATTAAAGAATCAAAGCGTGAAGTGTCTCATATTGTAGTCATGGGTATTGGCGAACCTTTTGATAATTATGAAAATGTAATGAGATTCTTACATATTGTAAATAATGCTCATGGTCTTGAAATTGGTGCTCGTCATATTTCTGTTTCAACATGTGGTTTAGTACCTATGATTTATGAATATGCAAAAGAAGATTTACAATCAAATTTAGCAATTTCTCTTCATGCACCAAATAATGAAATAAGAGATCAAATCATGCCAATTAATAAAGCTTATAGAATTGAAGAATTAGTCAAGGCTATAAGTGATTATATTGATACTACAAATAGAAGAGTAACTATTGAATATATTTTAATTAATGAATTAAATGATTCGCTTAAATGTGCAAATGAATTAGCTGACTTATTACATGGTTTAAATGTTTATATCAATTTAATTCCTTATAATGAGGTTAAAGAAAAACCATTTAAACGAAGTACAAAAGATCGTATGAGAAAATTCTACGATCAACTTAAGAAACGTAGTTTAAATGTTACGCTTCGTCTTGAACAAGGTTCGGATATTGATGCGGCATGCGGACAATTAAGAAGTAATAATATGAAAAAGGATAATATTTAATGCAGGGTAGAATAATTAATTTAAATGCAGGGGTTTATCAAATATTAGATAATGATAATGTTGTTGATGCTCGCGCAAGAGGAAAATTTAGAAAAATGAAATTATCTAAAAGCGATAAGTTCAATAAAGGTAATAATAATCCTCTTTCTAATAAAATTGACACTCAAGTTATTAAAATATCACCTAAAGTAGGTGATATCGTTGATTATGAAATTAATGATGGTATTAATTATATAACAAATATTTATCCACGAAAAAATGAACTTATAAGGCCTGATATTGCAAATGTTGATCAAATTATACTTATTATTTCGGCTAAAGAACCTGATTTTTCAACGTATTTACTTGATCTTTTCTTAGTTAATTTAAATACTTTTAATATATTACCTATCATCGTTATTTCTAAGATTGATAAATGTAGTGATGAAGAACTTAACAAAATTAAAGATACTATGTCTTATTATGAGACAAGATTAAAATATAAAGTTTTCTATGTTAATAGTAAAGATCATGAACAAAATAAAGATGAAATTATAGACCTGCTTAAAAATAAAGTTACTGTTTTATCAGGTCAAACAGGTGCTGGTAAGTCTACTTTTATCAATTCACTTATTCCAGGCTTTAATCTTGAAACTCAAGAAATTTCTGATGCGCTTAATAGAGGTAAACATACAACGCGTCAAATTCATTTGTATTCGTATTTTGATGGTTTACTTGGTGATACTCCTGGATTTTCAAAATTAGATTTCTTTATTAGCCAAGATAGATTGTGTGAAATGTTTGTTGAATTTGATTCTTCAAGATGTAGATTTAAAGATTGTAAACACTTGCTTAATTCTAAAGATTGTTACATTAAGGAAGAAAGCGGTAAGTCTATTTTAAAGAGTAGATACGATAATTATATAAGAATGTATGAAAAGATGAATGAGAGGTATTAAGATGAAAATTTCTCCGAGTATATTAAGCGCAGATTTTAGATGTTTAGAAAATAGTATTAATAAGGTTAATGCAGCTTCTATTTTACATATTGATGTAATGGATGGTATTTTTGTTCCTAACATTTCGTTTGGACAAGGTATCCAAAAACAAATAAGAAGTTCTTTTAAAGATATGATTTTTGATACTCATCTTATGATTATTGATCCTATTAAATATATTAAAGACTTTGTTGACGCAGGAAGTGATTATATTACTTTCCATATCGAGGCTGATTCAAACATAAAAGATACAATTGATTTAATTCATTCTTATAATAAGAAGGCCGGACTTTCAATAAAACCAAATACTAAATGGGAAGATTTAATTCCTTATTTAGATGATATTGATTTAGTTTTAGTCATGTCTGTTGAACCAGGTTTTGGTGGTCAAAGCTTTATGCCTAATTCTATTGATAAGATTAAAAATTTAGATTTATATAGAAAAAATAACAATTTAAATTATTTAATTAGTGTAGATGGTGGCATTAATGATAAGACTTATAAGCTTGTGCGTGATGCAGGCGTGGATTTAGCAGTTATGGGTTCTTATTTATTTAAACAAGAAAATCCAAACCAAATCATAAATCAAATTGAAAACGAAAAATAATTGTTGTAATTTTTAAATTTAATGATAAAATTAATTATACTTTCGTAAGGGAGTAGTTCACTTAAATATAAGTGGTAGGTCTACATAATGGATTATCCAGGCTCTACCTTAAAGAACGAGACTTACACCGAGTGATATCGGTGGAGTCTCGTTTTATTTTGTACAAGGAGGATTTATGTATTTAAGTATATCGGCAGGACAACTTATTACATCTGGAATATTATTAGGGTTTGGCTTAACTATGGATGCGGCCGCAGTATCTATGGCTAATGGTCTTGAAGAACCTAATATGAAGGAAAGGAAACATATTTTTATAGCGTTTATGTATGCTTTGTTCCAAGCATTAATGCCTTTTATAGGATATTTATTTGGTTCAACTATTTATAAATTTGTTCCACAAATTGAACAGTACCATTTAATTCCTATTATAGCATTAGTTATCTTAGGATTTTTAGGAACTAAGATGATTATTGATGCTTTAAAAGAGAACAAGAACCAAAAAGAAGAAGAGGAAGAATTAAAAAATAAACAGTTAACTTTTAAATTAATATTTATTCAAGCAATTGCTACATCAATTGATGCGCTATCAACTGGCTTAACATTTGCTGATTACTCACTTTTTGAGGCCTCAATGGTAATATTGTTAATTGCACTAGTTACTTTTGTTGTTTGCTATATTTCGGTTAATATTGGTAAGAAATTTGGTTTAAAACTTGGTAATAAGGCAATGATCGTAGGCGGCGTTATATTAGTTTTAATTGGATTAGAAATATTTATAACTGGTATGATAGGATAGAGTACATTTGTACTCTATTTTTTAAATAAAAAAAGGACACAAATGTGTCCTATACGCAAAAAAACCGGACATGCCGGTTTTATTATGTGCGATTTCTTATTCAGCTCTCTTAAGGTCGCCCTTCTTTAGAGCTCTAGCAGAAACTTTAACCTTCTTAACTGTGCCATCTTCTAAAACGATGTGAGCAGTTTGTAGGTTAGCTTTCCAAGTACGACGAGATGCATTTAAAGCGTGTGATCTCTTGTTACCGAAACTTGTACTCTTGCCAGTTACATAACATTTTGCCATATTTCAAACCTCCTTGCTCAAGCATTTGTTTTTATAAGCCTTTTTATTATATACAATTTTGTGTTATTAATCAATACTAATTTTTTAAAATGATAAAAAAATGTTATGATATAGATAATATTAAACTATGATATAGATAATATTAAACTAAAATAATCTCTAAAATAGAATGTAAAATAAAATAATTTTATTGTAATTATCATATAATAAGTTAATTTTTTTATATTTTAATTGTCTAATATAATAAATACAAATTTTTATATAAATAAAGCTAATAAATAAAGCTAATAAATAAAGCTAAATAGAATCGCTTAATTGCTAATTTATATAAAAATTGATAATTTTAATCTAATAAATATCTGTATTTATCAAACTTAAAAGGTCTATTTTTTGATTGTTTTAGCCTCTCTTTTAGGTGTTTATTTCGTTTTAGGAGCTTTTCATATTGAAAAACACATAAAATATGTTATAATCAAGTATAGTTCTTTTACGGACTTTATAGAATTGTAAATAAAATTATTTAATAATTTATATATATTTTAAATTAATAGGATGGTGTTATTAAATGGCTATTAAGACAATTAATGGCAAAATTTTTAAGATTATGGTCACTAATGGTGCTATAAATCTTAGAAATAATTGTGAATATATTAATTCACTTAACGTATTCCCAGTCCCAGATGGCGATACAGGTATCAATATGAGTATGACTAGTGATTCTGGTATTGCTGAAATTGAAAAATGCGAATCTGATTCAATTATTGATTTAGCAAAAATTTTTGCTAGAGGACTTTTAATGGGAGCTAGAGGAAACTCAGGTGTTTCCTTATCTCAATATTTTAGAGGATTATCAGTTGCAATCAAAGAGATGCAAAAAGATGTATTAACAGTTGATGATTTTATTAATTGTTTCAAATCTGGTCGTGATGTTGCTTATAAAGCATTCAAAGATCCAGTTGAAGGTACAATGTTAACTGTTATTAGAGAAAGTTATGAAACAATAGCTGATCAAAAATTTGATTCTTTCGAAGATTTATTCGATGCATATTATGATGCGGCTAAAAAGAGTGAATTAAACACTCCAAATTTATTACCTGTTTTAAAAGAAGCTAATGTTACAGACTCAGGTGGTGAAGGTTTCTTAGTATTTATTGAAGGTATGAAGAAAGCTTTACATGGTGAGATGATTGAAGTATCAAGTCAAACAGACGTTGATACAAGCGAATATGAATATGAAGCTAACTTTTATATTAGTACTGAACAAAATGTTGAAATTAGCGATGTTCGTCAAGAATTAACTGCTAGTGCATATACTAAGGTTGAAAACAAAGACAATTCTATTTTTGTAACTTGTTATACTGATGAAATCGGTAAGACTTTAGCTTTAGCTGAAAGATTTGGATCTTTAGTTAAAATTGAAATTAAAAACAATAAGCATCATGATGAACTTGCAGCTCCTAAAAAAGAAGAACCATTAAAGGAAATTGCTATTGTATCTGTAGCATTTGGCGATGGCATAAAGAATACTTTTAAAGAATTAGGTTGTGCTGTTGTAATTAATGGCGGACAAACTATGAATCCATCAACTGAATCATTTGTTAATGCAATTCGTGAAGCTCATGCGAAGAATGTTATTGTTATTCCAAATAATGGTAATGTTATTTTAGCTGCTGAACAAGCTGCTAGCATTGTAGAAGATGTTAATGTTAAGGTTTTAAAAGCTAAAACAATAGCTCAAGGATATGCATCTTTAATGGTATTTGATGAAACTGTTGATCTTGATACTAACTTTGATGAAATGTCTGAATGTATAACTTCAGTTAAAACTGGTGAAGTAACTTATGCAGTTAGAGATACATCAATTTCAGGTGTTGAAATTAAAGCAAATGATTTCATGGGAATTTTAGATGGAAAGATTATTGTTTCCTTAAAAGATAGACTTGATTCAACAAAAGAATTGTTAAAATCATGTTTAGACGAAGATTCTTCTGTTGTTACTGTATTTGTAGGTAACGGAGTAGAAGAAGATGAAGTTAATCAACTTTCTGATTTCGTAAGTGAAATTAATGAAGATGTTGAATGCGAAGTAATTGAAGGAAAACAAGATATTTACTCATATATAATTTGTGTTGAATAATAAGGGATGATTTTCATTCCTTTTTATTTTTCTTTTTTTGAAATATTTATATTATAATATATAATATAATAAATATTCTAATTTAAAATAAAGGTAGTGTGATATTATGATTAAAATTGCTGTAGATGCTATGGGCGGAGATAAATCTTTTAATACAACTGTTCAAGCTTCAATGGATGCTGTAAAAGAATTTAATGATATTGAAATTTATTTATATGGAGATAAATCAAAGATTGAGCCATTATTAACTAATAAAGAGCGTATTACAATTGTTGATACTCCTAAGTTTATGTCAATGGGTGAACATGATCCTGTTAGTTATTTAAGAAATAATAGAGATTGTTCTATGGCTGCTTCATTTACATCTGTTAAAGAAGGCGTATGTGATGCATGTGTTACAAGCGGTCCTACTCAATGTGTTATTGTTGCGGCTCATTTGTTTGTTAGAAAACTTCCTTTAATGCAAAGAGTTGGTTTGTGTCCTATTGTTCCTTCTTTTGACGGAAGAGGACGTTTACTTCTAGATGTTGGTGCTAATGTTGAACTTAGACCGGAGCATCTACATGAACTAGCTATTGCAGCTACTATAGTTTCTCGTGAAGTTTTAGGGGTTAAAAATCCTAAAGTTGGTCTTCTTAATATAGGCTCTGAAGAAGGAAAAGGTAGAGAAGTTGATAAAGAAACTTATGAACTATTAAAAAATAGTCAAGATATTAATTTCTATGGTAATGTTGAACCTAATGAAGTTTTAGTTAGTGAATGTGATATTTTCTTAACTGATGGTTTTACTGGAAATATGGTATTAAAATCAATTGAAGGTACTGCTAAAACAATGTCTAAAATGCTAAAAGAAGAAATTTATTCATCATTTACTAGTAAAATTGCCGGATTAATGCTAAAAAAGAAATTAAAACATTTTAAATCTAGACTTGATTCTTCAGAAATTGGTGGTGCTATGGTTCTTGGTGCACGTGGCCCTATTGTTAAAGCCCATGGTTCAAGTGACTCTAAAGCATTTAAAAATGCGATTAGACAAGCAAGACTTATGGTTAAAGGTGATGTTGTTAACAAACTACGCATAAATCTTGAAAAGGAGGCTAATAATGAATAATTTAAAAGGCCTTGAAGAAGCTCTTGGAGTTAAATTTAATAATAAAAAGATATTAGAAGAAGCATTAACACATTCTACATATGGAAATGAACATAATTGTGCTTACAATGAACGTCTTGAATTTTTAGGCGATGCAGTTTTGGAACTTTCAATGTCTAAATATTTATACTCTCACTATAATTTAAGCGAAGGTGATATGACTAAAAAAAGAGCCCAAGCTGTTAGAGAAGAAGCACTTGATATATATGCTTCAAAAATTAATTTAGGTTCATATTTATTACTTGGAAAAGGTGAAGAAGCTCAAGGTGGAAGAGAAAAACCAGCCATTATTGCGGACGCATTCGAAGCTGTTTTGGGAGCATGTTTTTACGAATTTGGTTTCGATAAAACTTATGCAGTTTTTGAACATATTGTAGTTCCTCATATTAATCTTGTCTTAGATATAAAAGATTTTAAGACAATGTTACAAGAATATGCACAATCTGATAAAAGAAGCTTAAAATATGAAATAATTGGTCAAACAGGACCAGCTCATAATATTTTATTTGAAGCTAAAGTTACAATGGATGATAACATTATTATGGGACATGGTTTTGGTAAAACTAAAAAAGATGCTGAACAAGAGGCGGCACGAGAAGCTTTATCAAAAATTGCTAGGGTGTAATTATGTTAGAAGCTCTTTATGAACAAGGATATTTAAATTTAGAAAAACTTATTCTTGATAACTATAAATCATTAAATATTAACGAAAAAGAAGCTATTATTTTAATTGAATTTGCCAATTCGTATTCTAAATATGATGGAAATGTATATGAGGATAAATTAGCAAAAAAACTACATTTAGATACAAATGAGGTTGCTAATATTGTTGCACGTTTCTTAGAACTTGATATATTAGATTGCTCGTATTTAATAACAAACGGTATTGGTCAAACTCATTATTCATTAGCACCTATGTTTAGTCGTATAGAATCTATTATTTTGCATCCTACAAATGATATAGAAACTACATCAGAAATTATTAGTTTTTTAGAATCTAAATTATTAAGAAATTTATCTAGTGCAGAAATGGATAAAGTTTTACTTTGGAAAGATGATAATATTACACTAGAGTATGTTAGCAAAGCTATCGATAAACTAAATGCGGCAGGTACTTCAATTACGATACTTCGATTAGAAAAAAGTTTATATCAAACTTCTAAACAAAATACATCTAAAAAAAATGTCAAGAAGAATTCAATAACTGATCTTTTAAACCTATAATGAAATATTTACTTAAAGCAATCTCAATGTATCCTGATGCAAAATGTGAATTAAATTATACCTCTAATTTTTCATTTTTAGTAGCTGTTATTTTATCAAGTCAAACTAAGGATACAAACGTTAATAAAATTACACCAATTTTGTTTCTTAAATATCCTACTGTTGAATCAATGTCCTGTGCAAATCAAGATGAACTTTGTTCTATAATTAAACCATTAGGATTAGCTAAGACAAAGTCTTTAATTTTAATAAAACTTGCTTGCTTCGTTTTAGAAAATGGTATTCCATCAAATATAGAAGATTTACAAAAAATTGATGGTGTTGGTAATAAAACTGCATGTGTATATATGCAAGAAATATATAAAGAACCACATATAGCTGTTGATACGCATTTGAAAAGAGTCAGTAATAGACTTTGCTTAAGTGCTGAAACAGATCCTTTTAAAATACAACAAGATTTAGAAAAAAGATATCCAAAAGAACTATGGATAAAAGCTCATCATACATTTCTTTTTCTAGGGCGCTATACTTGTCTTTCTAAAAATCCTAAATGCCAAGATTGTGCATTAAGTGATATTTGTGCTTATTATAAAAATCAAAAAGTATAATCTATGTCTAGGTTATACTTTTTTGATAAGTTTTAAAATTCCTTAAATTTTCGAAAAATATATAAGAAAAAAACATACTCTTTTCTCTAATATATTATAGAAGAGTTTATCTCTTTATTTTTTTCGGTTATTGGAGGAAAAATATATGAATAGAAAAAAATTATCCGAATCATTTTCTAAAAGTGTATCACAACGTTCACTTAAGAAAGATGATTCAAATAAGATATTAGGTTCTGAAATAAGACTTAATAGAAATGATTTGGAACTTACACTTAAAAACTTAGCTTTCCAAACATGTAGCGTATCTTACATTTCAAAAGTTGAAACAAATTCAATTGATGCAAGACCACAATATCTATCAGAAATTTGTGAGAAGGTGAATATTAGTTTAAACGATATTGATAAACTTAAAGAAGCTAAAAACACATGTTATAAACTAATTGAACTAGTTTATTATTCACGTCAAGATGAAATAAAGGAAATTTTTGAAGAAATTAAAATTTTTAAGAACTTTAGACATTTAATCATCGATTTATATTATTATTTTTATGCACACGATTATCAAAGTTTTGAAGTTAATAGTGCTAAAATTGTTAAAATTTTATCAACTTTAAATGATATTGATTTTAGTTTGTATGGCTACATTTGTGCTAAATATCAAATTGAATTAAATAACGCGGAAGAAGCTACTAAAATATTAGAGGAATTAGAATCTTATGGAACAGAAGATCCGCGCCTTGCTACTTTAATAAACTATAGCTTATTAGAACTTTATTTTAAATCAAACAATATAAAATTCTTTAGTGTTTATGACAACATCATGGAGTTTTCAAAGAAAACAAAAGATGTTATTTATGTACAAAAAACATATGATTTAGAAAAAATGTTTTTTATTCAAAATAAGTTAATTAATCAATTACCTAATATTTATATTGATATATCAAATGAATTTTCTGATTTATACAATGATTTTAAAATATTATCAAATACGATAACTACTTATAAAATAGTTTTTGATTATATAACTAAAAATATAAAAGGCGAATGTATTGATAAACATGACCAAATATTTATGGAATATATGGCACTAAAGGATAAAGATGTTTATAAAAGTGTTGAGTATTTATTAAAAGAAGCTTTGCCTTTTGTATACAAAGAAAATTTTGAGTTTTATATTACATTCTTTACATATGAATTAGAAAATTTTTACCGAGTTAACTCAACATATAAGAGATATTTTGAAGTAGAAAATGATTATAAAGATTATTTAGCTAAAAAATATAAATAGGGTATTGTATGAAAAAAGTATTAGTATTTTTAATTTCCTTAATTATTTTATTTACTTTGAAAATTAATGTTTATGCTTACACGGGTAACGGATTTGTTTGGAATAGAAGCGATTTATATGTTGATGTTAATACTTCATTTGAATCATATATTAGCCAAATAGAAGTTAAATTTTATTACAATGGTTCTGCTACAAATGAAGAAGTTAAAGTTGAACTAGATAGATTTTATTATGGTTCAAATACTATTGAAACTGATACTGTTTGTGATAAAAATGTTATGTTATATGCTTATGTTCCGGGGTATACAAATTATTCAAGAAAAAATATTTTAGTTCATATAATTGATAATGTAAATCCTGTAATTAAAAACATTAAAAGTTTAAATTTCGGAAAAAATCAAAGTTTCTCTCCTCAAG
>CAVEPF010000081.1:0-1713 GCA_963617645.1 Anaerotignum sp.
CGGAAGTTAGTCTTGCAAAGTTTCAAAGGAGCGGAATTTAACTTTTCTTTTAACAAACTATAATTTAGTTAATTATTATCTTTTAAATATTATGCCTATGTGATAAAATTTATTTATAAATAGGAGGTTTATTATGCAAACATTTAAGAGTTTACCAAGAATTGTTCAAATTCTATTATTACTTTTCCCAGCAATTAACTGGATTGTTGAAATCATCATCCGTGTATGTCAAACAGTTAAGAAACCTACTGGTATGCACATCGTTATGTTAATCCTTTCAGTTGTATGTGGTACTATCCTTGGTTGGGTTGACCTAGTTTGGTTATTAATTAACAATCATTTAGTTGTAGCTAAATAAACTTTGGAGATCATATGGAAGATAAAGATAAAGAAACAATTGATGCAGAAGTTGTTGGCGAAGAAACTAAAAAAGAATCAAATAATGATTCTAGCGAAAGCTTAGCTAGTGTAATTAATACAATTGATAATTTACCATTATGGGCTAAAGTATTACTTGCACTCCCTTGTGTTGATGTAGTTTGGCACATTTATAGAATATTTAGAAGTGTAGTTAAGAAAAACACTACAGGTATTGTACTTGGTGTTCTATTAATCGTTCTATCATTCTCATTCTTTTGGATTATTGACATGTTATGTCTAGCATTTAACGGAAAGGTTTGGTGGATTGACTAATGGCTAAAAATACTCAAAGAACAGGAAGAACAGGAGCTTTAGGATTAGCTGCATTTATTGCAATTATACTAGTAGCTATCGCATATGTCTTCGTTGGCCTTGAAGCTTGTTTTGATTCATGGGGTTTCAATTTTAGCTTTGGACGCGTACCAGGTTTATTACAATGGATTTCATCTATTTTATTAACTTGTATTGTTGCGTTCTTAAGCTATGATTATGCAATGAAACAATCTAAAACTATAAGAATTATCTGGTGGGTACTTGCAATTATTGCAATACTTTCAGTTCTAGGTTTTGGCGGATTTAACGTATTTGCTTAAAGTATAGGAGTCTTTGACTCCTTTTTTTATATTTTTCCATTATTTATACACATTTTATAGGCATTTTATAATTATAATAAGTTAACAATTAATTTGGAGGTGCTTTATGACTTACGGTTTAAAAATTAAAGAATACTTAGACGTATTAGAACTTAGTAGTGTTGAAACCTTAGATGAAAACACTCTTAAGAGAGCATACCTTAAAATGTCAAAAAAGTATCATCCTGATGTGTGCGATGAAGCTTATAAAGACGGAGTAATGTTTAAAAAGGTTAATGAAGCTAATGATTATTTAAAAAATAATTTAGAAACTGTTAACAATTATTTAAAAAATCCAAGTGCATATAATTATGATGAAAATGTCAATGTAAATAACACTTATACATATACATATAATCAAAGTGATATATTTTCAGAGTTTTTTAAAGCTTATCAAAGTGCTTTTCAAAATCAATACAAAACATATAGTGAAGAAGAAATTAAAAAGATTAAGAAAGAACGTAAGAGAGCAATTCTTAAAAGAAAACTTTGCAGTTTATTTGGTGTAATTTCAGGCTCTTTAATGTGTATAATATCTCCTGCATTTGGTATCTTTATTATTTTCTTTTCTTTAATTTCATTATTTTAACTAGGATATGATATAAAAGTCATATCTTTTTTATTTTTATTTAAATATCATCTTGATTTTTCATAATTTCTT
>CAVEPF010000081.1:1723-9269 GCA_963617645.1 Anaerotignum sp.
TATATAGATATATTATGTAATTAAAAATAATTTTAATAACATAAATCTATTTAGGAGGGTTAAATATGAAAAGAAATAGAAAGATTATTTTAGGTTTAGCTTCATTATCTCTTGTTGTTCCCTTAGCTTCTTGTGGCTCAGATATAGCAAGCGGTTCTAATGCAACTGCAAATTATGATGTAGTTCTAGCCAAACCAATGATTGTATCAAGTGGAGACGCTTCATGGTCATGGGCACCTGTTGATGGAGCAAGCGGATATGTTGCTAAACTTGACGATGGAAAAGAATTTGGTATTGGTTCAACAACAATTACAAGTAATGATTCAAAGTTATGTTATTATGTTCAAAATACTGATGATTTAACTGAGGGTAAACACACAATTAAATTTGCTGCATATAAGAACGGTAATGTTTTGTCTGATTGGACAGATGCTTATACATTCTACGTATCAAATAAAGTAAATAGGCCACAACTTTCATCAAATTTAGTAGTTAGCGCAAACAATAACATTGAAAGTGTAACTTATGATTTTGGTAATAATATTACTAAAACTGTTAAAGTTTCTACAGCAACTAGAACTTATTATCCAACAATAGATGATTTAGATCTAGATAGTGCTTTAGAAGACGGCAAAACTTATGTTGTTACTTGTAAAATTACAAGTAATGGTGTAACTAGTGAATCAAGTAATCCAATTACTTGTACATATTCAAAAAGTAAATATAGTGCAGTTAATAAGCCAACTGTAAATGCAGAAAAAGATTTTGTATTCGATAGTGAACTAGTAAATCCTGTTGTCACATTAAAACTTAATAATAAAGAATATGTAACAGAATTAAAGGTAAATAGTAATATAATTAGTTACAAAACAGCACTAGAAAAATTAGTTTCTGATAAACAACTTCAAGAAGATGATTTATTAGACAAAGATGAATTAAAAATTTCTTTAAGAGTTAGTTTTGATAATAAGCATTATATTCAAAGTGAATATTCTGATGAAATATCTGTATCTTTATCCGAACTAGGATATAATGATTTAGAAATTTTTGAAGACTTATGCAATAATTTAAATACTACCTTTAATACAACAGACAAAGTTTTATCTGTAGGATATAATGGTGAATACGTAGGTTACACTAAGTTAAGTGTGAAAGCTTGTAATGAAAAAGGCGAGTACTTAAGTGTTACAAAGAAAACAGTTGATTATAAAGAGATTGCTACTATAGATTATAAAGATGCTAAAAAGTTAGTATTAACACTAACTTATACAAGAAATAATCACATTGAATCTAAAGAAATAACTATAGAAGTACCTCAAAAGACTAAATCACTTGTTTATAATGTAGTTCCTTCAAGTGATTATTTCACATGGTCTAAAACTGGAGATTATGATTACTTTGAAGTTGATGTAACATCAAATGGAGTTACAAAAACATATAAGACTTTATCTAATTATTTAGATTATTCAAAAATTGATGTAGACGGTGAGATTAGTGTTACTGTATATGCTGCTAAAGATGGTAATAGAGATTTAGATTCAAAATCTAATTCTATAACTGTTAAAAGAAACAGCCCTGTTACATCTTTATATGTTAAGGATGGATACGTTAATTTAAGTGAAGACATGAAGTTAACTCTTGTGTATCAAAATGGTAACAAATATACATATAGTTATAGTGAATATGGAACTAATCAATATTCTATAAGCGGTGTTAAAGAAATTAGAGCTACAAAACAAGGAGACTCATATACTTTAATTAACAGCAAAGAAACTACATTTGCAATTAACTCAATAACTACTTTAAAATATGAAATTCTAGATTCTAAGTATTTAGTTTTATCAGATTACAAAGACCCTAGATATCTTGTATCAAGCAGTTATTCAAAGTATTTTGAGTATGATGAAACACTTGAAAAATATAAATTTAATGTAGCTGAAAGCCAACTATCAAGTTTAAGATTTTCTGGTATGAGCAGTGAGTACTTAGATCTTTCAAGTGATAATGAAGTGATTGATTTTACAATTAACTTTAAGTATGCGCCAAGTGTTTCAATTACAAGTAATTCAAGCTATGATGTTTCTATAATTTACTATGAACCTGTTTCAAAATATTATGGTAACTATGATATATGCATTAAAAAATATAATGAAGTAGATCAAGAATACGAAGCATTTATTGATACAAGAGTAGCTGACCAGTATTATAATTTAAAAAATCTTGAAGAAGGAAAATATCAAGTTTCTATTAGAACAAGTGGTAACGGATATGTTTGTGCAGGAGAGTATACTACAATAACTTACTACGCTAATACTTCTAATATAATTGAAAATGTTAATTATATGATTAGTGATTATGATTCTTATCCTTATACATATTCTTCAGCTTATACTCGTATTGATTTAGTTCAAAATGGTTTATCTTATACTTACAAATTATCAAATGCATATAGTTCTTCTTCAGTACATAATAATTATATAGAGTTAAAGAATAGTGGGTATACATCTTTATCTATAACTGCAAGTAATAGTCAAGCAAATGTATATTACAAAGTTATACCTTATAAAACTTATTCATTAAGTGAAGTATCTATCAATTCACCTAATAGCTATAGTTTCTATGTTTATGATGTTGATACATACAAAGCTAATCCATATAAATGTATTATGAATAATGTATTATGTGGTAACTATACAGATAAATACGGTAAATTAAATTATCAATCAACTTCAGGAGAAGTATCAGGAAAAGTTGACTATAAGTTTAGAAGTATAAACGTAGAAAATGTAAATTCTACTACACTTGATGTATCAAAATATGTAGGTAAATTACCTTACTATAAATCAAATACAAGTATATCTCAAGTTATTGTTGATGAATCAAAGAATCTTTATGATTATTTAAATAATGTTACAGCATTTGCATCAGATAAATATGTTTGGAAATATCAAAAGGTTGCATCAGATGGTGAAACACAAGATACTAGATGGTATGATTTAACTGCGGATGTAAATATTGAATCGGTAAAGAAACTTAAAATTGATGAATCTTATGTAGAATATTTAGAAGATGGTCTTAACAGCGAATCTGTAAAATATACTTTATATAAAGATAGTACTCTAAAAGTTACATATACTGAAAATTATAATTATCCTAGTGGTTTAACAGGAAAATATAATGTATATGGTGATGATTATAAGTGGAATTATGTAGATGAACAAAACGGTATTATTTGTATCAAAAATTCATCTACACATGAAGATAGATATTATGTATTAAAAGAAGATTATACTATCAGTTTATATGTACCTGAGATTCCAAGTTCTGCTAATACATATACAATTAATGAATATTTACTTCAAGAAGATTTATCTTCTTTAAATTTAAGTGAAGAAGAAATTGAAAAGCTTAGTCAAGTTAAATTCGTTACATTCGATGATTATGTTATTAGATATGTTGGGGATGAAGTTTGTGAAGTATTAAGTGTAGATAAAATAGACACAAGTACTGAATATTTAGATTCATATGAATTCTCTTTAACATACTATATTTATGACGAAGATTACAATAGAAATGTTAGTAAAACTGTTTGCGTAAAGATTATGCCAACAAGCTATGATTCAGACTATAATAAAATCGAAAATACTTGGATTATCAAGTAATACTTTAAATTAAAATAGTATAAATTTTATAAAAATAGACTTTAGATTTATCTTTAGTCTATTTTTTATATAATTCAATAAAATCTAACAAATTATTTCTTTGAAATAAATCATTAAAAATGGTATTATATGTTAGTTAATTCTAACGGAGGTATATATGATAGATAAAGATTTATTTAATTTACTTGGTAAAAATAAAAAATATATATTCATAGTTGTTATTCTAGAAGTCTTGTCTTTACTTGCAACTACAATGTTTTCATATGAACTTGCAAGCACATTTAATACTACTTTTATTAATAAAGATAATATAACTATTAGTCTTTATAAAAATGAAATTATATTTTTAATAATTTCGGTTATTGTAAGACTTGTATCAGACGTCTTAACTGTTCGTATTAAAGATAAATTATCTTATAATGTAAAATATGAAATAAGAAAAGAATTGTTTAATAAAGTTCTTTCAACCAATGATTATTTTACAGTTGGATTATCAGGTTTAACACAATTATCAATGGAAGGCATTGAACAACTTGATATGTATTATTCAGAATACTTACCTCAGTTCTTTTATGCATTACTTGCACCTATAATTTTATTTATTATTAATTTACCTTTTAACTTTAGACCTGCTCTTTGTTTATTAATATTTGTACCATTAATTCCGGCATCTATTATTGCAATATCTAAATATGCAAAAAAAATATTTGCTAAATATTGGGATAAATATTTAACAATGGGTAAAACATTCTTAGATTTATCTAGTGGTTTAAAAGACTTAAAAATATTTAGAAGTGATGATGTTAAACATAAAGAAATGAATGAGGAAGCTGAAGAATTTAGAAAGATTACTATGAAAGTATTAGTAATGCAATTAGCGAGTACTACAATTATGGATTTAGTAGCATATGGTGGTGCTGGTGTTGGTATTATGGTTGCTATTACGTCTCGCAACAATTATTCCTCCCTTACAGGCTTAATTTTCCTTATTTTATGTGCAATTGAATTCTTTTTACCAATGAGACGTTTTGGTAGTGCCTTCCACATTGGTATGAACGGTGCTACTGCTGGGAAGAAGATTTTACGTATTTTAAATATTGAAACTCCTAAATTTGGAGATAAAGAAGTAAAAGATACTAATATTACTATATCTAATTTAACATATGGATATGATCAAAATAAGATTATTTTAAATAATATTAATATGGAATTTGCAAATACTGGATTATTTTCAATTGTTGGAAGTTCAGGATGTGGTAAATCTACTATTGTAAAACTTCTTAAAGGAGATATTAGAACAGACAAAAATCATATTTTTGTAGGTGGGACAGATCTATATGTCTTGTCTGCCTGTGATTATTATAAGCATTTAGCTGTTATATCTTATAACTCTTATATATTAGGTTTATCAATTAGAGAAAACTTTATGATATTTAATCCTAATCTATGTGAAGACGATATGTATGATTATTTAAGGAAAGTAAATCTTGATTTATTTATTAAACACGAAGGTGGACTAGATTTAGTTATTAAAGAAGACGCACAAAATATATCTGGCGGAGAACGTCAAAGATTAAGTCTAGCACTAGCTTTATCAAGTAATAAAGATATTTATATATTCGATGAAGCTACATCAAATATTGATATTGATAGTGAAAGAATTATCATGGATCAAGTTTTAGAGTTATCTAAGAGTCATCTTGTTATTTTAATAAGTCATAGACTTGAAAATGTTATTAATTCTAATAAGATTTATTATCTAGAAAATGGTACTATAAAAGAAAGTGGAACACATAAAGAGTTAATTAATTACTCTTGTGGTTACGCTAAGATGTATAACACACAAAAAGAGGAAGAAGCTAAATATTTAGGAGGGATAAGCCATGAATAAAAGAAGAAATGCATTTGTTATAATGGCTAATCTATTTAAAGTAATTGGTTCATTTTCGCTTATTTTAATTTTAGCTGTTATTAATGGTACAATTGGTAATTTACTTGGAAATGGTGTTTTAATATTTGGAAGTTTAGCTGTTGCTAAACTAATTGATCCTAACTTAATTTCTTTGTCTTTTGGTTTAATTGCAATTCTTGCTATAATATCTGGTGCCCTAAAGGGAATACTTAAATATGCTGAACAATATTCAAATCACTTTATAGCTTTTAAAATACTTGCAATTTTAAGAGATAAGATATTTAAAAAATTAAGAGAATTAGCTCCTGCTAATTTACTTGATAAAAAGAAAGGTTCAATTGTTTCTTTAGTCACAAGTGATATTGAAACACTTGAAGTATTTTATGCTCACACTATATCTCCTATTTGTATTGCATTCCTAACTAGTTTATTTATGTTTATATTTGTAGGAAGTGTTTCAAATTATTATTTAGCTTTAATTCTTGTTTTAGGCTATTTAATTATTGGTGTATTAATTCCTATTATATCTTCTAAAGTATATGCTAAAAGCGGTGTTGAGTACAGAAGTAGTTTCTCTAATTTTAGTGCAAGTTATCTTGATTATATTAAAGGAAGAGATGAGATTGTATTAAATAATAAGGAAGAAGAATTTACTAATATTATAGATAATAAGAGTATTAATCTATTAAATATTAATAGAAGAATAAAAAATAAATCTTCTGTATTATTAGCTATTACAAATATATGTGTAACTCTTACTATTTTAGCTATTTTACTAGTTGGTTTAATATGCGTTAAAAATAATACTTTATCTCTTGCAAGTTTATCTATTGTAGTTATATCTATAACAGGTTCATTTGGACCTACATTATCTCTTGCGGTATTACCACAAAACCTAACTCAAACATTAGCTTCAGGAAATAGATTAATTGATTTACTTAATGAAAAACCTGAAGTAAGTGATATAGAAAACAAAAATGATTTTGATTTTAATAAACTAGAAGTTTCCCATCTATCTTTTAAATATGATAATGATACTATATTATATGATGTAAATTTCAACGTTAAAATGGGTGAAATTGTAGGTATAAAAGGTGAAAGTGGTAGTGGTAAATCTACTATACTTAGTTTACTACTTAGATTTTATAACGTTAGTGATAACTCAATTTTTTATAATGGTATAGATATTAATAATATTAATACTAAGTCTTTAAGAGAAAATGTAACTATGGTTAGCCAAAATACATATTTATTTAATGATACTATTTTAAATAATTTAAAAATTGCTAATCAAAATGCTAGTATGGAAGATATAATTGAAGCTTGTAAGAAAGCCTCAATTCATGAGTTTATTGAGTCGCTACCTGATAAATATAATACACGTATTTCAAATGATGTTGAAAATATCTCAGCTGGTGAAAAACAACGTTTAGGTTTAGCCCGTGCATTCTTATCTAATGCTAAATTAATTTTACTTGATGAACCTACAAGTAATGTAGATTCACTTAATGAAAATATAATTCTAAAGAGTTTAAATGATATTAAAAAGGATCACGCAATTATACTTGTATCACATAGATTATCAAGTATGTCTATTTGTGATAAAATATATTATATTGAAAATGGAATAATAGATTAAGGCACACAATTTTTGTGTGCTTTTCTATTTTTAAAAAAAGTTTACACTTTATTTAAATTTAATGATATAATTTATAGGCTAAAAGGAGTGAATTGTATTATGCAAAAAAGTGAATTAAAAGTAGGTCAACAAGTTATTGTTGATATTAAAAGATTAGGTATAAATGGTGAAGGTATTGCATTCTATAAAGGTCTTGCAGTATTTGTAGATAATGCTATCCCTGGAGAAGGTATAAATGTTGAAATTACTAAATTAACTGATAAGATGGCTTTTGCTAAAGTTGTTGAATTTAAGCATGAATCAGAATTTAGAGTTACACCTCTTTGTCCTTAT
>CAVEPF010000081.1:9279-16066 GCA_963617645.1 Anaerotignum sp.
AATATGTGGTGGTTGTCAAAGTGAGCATATTGAATATGCAAAAATGGCTGAATTTAAGCGTAATTTAGTTATTGAGGCTTTAGAGCGTTATACTAAATTAAATCCTAAATCATTTGAAATTAAAGAAACATTTAAAATGGATAATTATTTAAATTATCGTTATAAATCAAGCTTAACAGCTTGTTCTAGATTTGATAAATTATGCCTTGGTTTAATTAGACCTAATTCTAATGTTGTTACTCCAATTGATAATTGTTTAACTCAAAATGAAATTGTTAACAAAATTAATAATGAAGTTAAGGATTTATTAAATAAATATGGATTTACTGCCTATGATAGTAAAAGTCAAAAAGGTGACATTAGAAATGTTGTAGTTCGTGTAAGTCATTATTCTAATGAAGCACAAGTTACATTAGTATATGCATATAAGAACTTAGATAGTAAATTAACTGCGGTAGCAAAAGAAATCATTAATATTGAACATGTTGTTTCAGTAGCTAAAAGTTATCATGATCAGTATGATGATGGTTTAGTTATTCAAAAAGAATGTGTAATTCTTGAAGGAAAGAAAACTATTGTTGAAAATATTGGTAAATATAAGTTTGAATTATCTCCTGAAAGTTTCTTCCAATTAAATCCTGTTCAAACTGAAAACTTATACCAACTTACACTTAAAGCTTGTAAGCTAAGCCATAAAGAAAATGTTCTTGATTTATATTGTGGTGCTGGTACTATTGGTATTTATATGTCTAATATGGCTAAGAATATTATTGGTGTAGAAGTTAATGAGGCAGCAGTTATTAATGCACGTGAAAATGCTAGAAGAAATAAAGTTAAGAATGCTAAATATTATGTTGGTAAAGTTGATGATGTATTACCAGAACTTTTAAAAGATAATATAAACATTGATGTAGTTGTATGTGATCCTCCTCGTGCAGGTCTTGGAGAAGATGTATGTAATACGTTATTAAACAATGATTTTAAGCGTATTGTTTATGTTTCATGTAATCCTTCAACTCTTGCTAAAGATATTAATGTTTTAACTAAGAAGTATAGCGTTAAATATATTCAACCTGTTGATATGTTCCCTTTAACTTCTCATGTTGAATCTGTTGTATTATTAGAACGTAAATTAAATAAATAGAAATTATATGTGAACTTACTTTAGATTAAAGTGAGTTCCTTTTTTTAAAAATAAGGAACAAATAGAGAACGAATAAGGAACAAATAAGGAACTAAAAAATTGCTTTTTGTTCCTTATTTTGATATAATATATATGGGATGATTTTATGAAATTAGAATTTAAATATACTAATGAACTAGTTAATAGTCTTTTAAAAATTGAAAAATATAAAACAGCATTAGATTACTTGTTACTTCCTACAAGAGAAAAACAAAAGTTAATGTATGAAGCAAAGTTGAAGAAAACTCATTTTTCAACAAGTATAGAAGGAAATGTTTTATCGTATAATCAGGTTGAAAGAGTAATTGCGAATAAAAAAGATAATAGAATAACCGCTGAACAAGAAGTTCAAAATTATTGGGAAGCTTTAACATATCTTGAAGAAGAAAAAAGAAAAAATACTAAGATTGATATGGAATTTATATTGAATCTTCATGATATAATTCAAAAAAAAGATAAATTGAAAAGAATTCCCTTTAGAGGCCAAACACCTCCTGGTGTGTTATTTGCAGTATATGATTCTGTATCTAGGCAAGCTGAATATATCCCACCTGAGTGGATAGATATTGAACTACTTATTAATGAGTTAATTGATTGGTACAATAACAATCAAAATTTACCCGCACCAATTTTAGCTGCAATAATGCATTATGCATTAGTTACAATTCATCCATTTACTGATGGAAATGGTAGAACTTCAAGAGCTTTATCAACTTATGTGCTTATGCAACACGATTATGATTTTAAAGGATTTAATTCGTTTGAAGAATATTATATGTCTGATCTAAATGGATATTATGAATCTATTCAAATGGGACTTCCTGCCTTGTTTTATTCTGGAAGAGAAAATCCACCTCATTTAGAAATATGGATAGAATATTTTTGCGAAATAATGGCTCTTAATGCTGAAAAGATATATGAACAAGCTTTAGAGGCATCACAAAGAGTGTCTAATGATGCTTTAAGTGGTTTGACAAAGAAAGATTTAACATTAATTAGATATTGTTTAGAAAATGGAATTAGGATTGTTAAAAATAAAGAAATAGCAGATTTGTTTGGTGTAACCTCACGTGCAATCTCAAAATGGATGAATGAATGGGTTCTTAAAGGAATATTAATTCCTAATTCTGGAACAACAAGAATTACAAGTTATACATTAGCTAGCAAATATGAAAGATTAAAAGTATCTGATATTGGTTTTACAAAGTAATTGATAATATATTTAATTGATATGACACCTAATACGACACACGTCGAGACTATTGTGTTGTTATATCTAAAATAAGAGAAAAAGTAGTAAAAAGTACTATATTTAGCTATATATTAAGTATTTTAAGGCTATTAGAGATGAAGTTGACTATTAAGAAATTAAGGTTTTATTAGGTACTGAAATAGCTATAAAAGCATATATGGTATTAGTTGATACGTTTTTTCAAGAGTAAAATAAGCCATTTAGAGGGTAAAAATGCTAAAGATGCAGTCCAATCCGCCCTTTAATGGCTTTTTTAGTTGTCGTATCTACTATAGCAACGAGTATGGTGGTATTTTTTAGTTGGTTGATATGTTTTTAGGCAATTATTTCAATCTCCTTACGCTGATGAAGGGTGATAAGGGAATCTAAATTGTTAAAGAATTCACCAATTTGATTTTCTTCTTCATTGCTAGTTATCAAAACATCTAAAGTTTTGAGTTCTGTTTTATTAAACTTCGTTTGACCATTAGGACTAACAATAAGTTTTAACTTTTTTTGAAATCTCTCACATTCAAATGAATAACTTAGAAATTTATTACTATTCGTAGAACTTCTAACATAAATTGCATTAGGCCCTAATACATTGTGTTTATAAGGTAATTTATTGGGATTTATATAATAAATCTCTCCACAATTACCTATATTTGGCATAATAATGCATTCTTGATTTAAATTAACTCTATACAAAAAATCAAACGCATGTTTATTTACATATACGAAGTCTTTGTTCTGAAAATTACTTTTCAAATCTGTTGTCCTAACTAATTGAGCGTAGTCTGGCAAGTTCATATATTTTACATTAGCTGCTAAATCAGCAAATGAGCCTGCAGCTACGTAGTCAGTCACATTATCCAAGGCATCGCCGAATTTACGCTGTTCCCAAGAAAGATTATTTTAAAGAAATTTAAATTTAGCAGAAGAAAAATGTTATATCCATGCTATAATAAGAACAGTGAGGTTATCATAAAATGAATTATGCTGTTTTAATAAAAGAAATTAGAGATGAGTTATTATTAACTCAAACTGAACTAGCTGAAATATTAAATGTTTCTTTTGCTTCTGTTAATAGATGGGAGAATGGTAGAACAGAACCTACAATTAAGGCAAAGAGAAGGATAAAAGAACTTTGCATAAAGAATCATATAGAAATGGAGAGAAAGATAAATGAATAAGCAAGAATTAGCTGCTACAATTTGGAAGTCAGCAAATGATATGCGTTCTAAAATTGACGCAAATGAATATAAAGATTACATCTTAGGATTTATTTTTTATAAGTTCTTATCTGATAAGGAATTAGATGGACTTAAGGAAGATGGATGGGATGACGAATCCTTAAAAGAATATTTAGTTGAAACAAACGAAGAACTTTTAAAAACATGTAAGAATAGATATGGATATTTCATTTCTTATAATGATCTTTTTTCAACATGGCTTAAGAAGGGTACAGAATTTGATGCTTCTGATGTAACTACTGCATTATCAGCCTTCAAGAGAAACGTTGCTGAAAAACATAAAAAAGTTTTTGAAAATATTTTTGATACACTTGATACTGGATTATCTAAACTAGGTGAAAGTGCTGGTGCTAGAACTAAAGCCATTAGTTCCTTAATCAATTTAATAAATCCTATTCCTATGGATGATAAGCAAGGATATGATGTGTTAGGATATATTTATGAATATTTAATCTCTAACTTTGCTGCAAATGCTGGTAAAAAAGCTGGTGAATTCTATACACCACATGAAGTTTCTCTTATGATGAGTCAAATTGTTGCGAATCATTTAAAGGATAGAGATACAATTCAAATTTATGACCCAACTTCTGGTTCAGGATCATTATTAATCAACATTGGTCAAAGTGTTTCTAAATATTTAAAAGATAAAAACAAAATCAAATATTATGCTCAAGAATTGAAAGAAAACACATATTCTTTAACTAGAATGAATCTTGTTATGCGTGGTATTTTACCTGAGAATATTATTGCTAGATGTGGGGACACCCTTGCTGATGACTGGCCATATTTTGATGATAAAAATAAAGAAACAACATATGAGACTTTATATGTAGATGCAGTTGTTTCAAATCCTCCTTATTCACAAAAGTGGGATCCACATGAGGATGCTAGATTTGATAATTATGGAATAGCACCTAAATCAAAAGCAGACTATGCATTCTTATTACACGATTTATATCATTTAAACCCAGATGGAATTATGACAATTGTTTTACCTCATGGAGTTTTATTCCGTGGTGGTGAAGAAGGAGAAATCCGTAAGAATTTAATAGAAAACGATAATATTGATGCTATTATTGGCTTACCTGCAAATATTTTCTTTGGAACTGGCATACCTACTATTGTCATGGTTTTAAAGAAAAAGAGAACAAATAATGATGTCTTAATTGTTGATGCTTCTAAAGGATTTGTTAAAGAAGGAAAAAATAATAAATTAAGAGAATGTGATATCAAAAAGATTGTTGATACTGTTATAAATAGAGTTTCTATTGATAAATATTCTAGAGTTGTATCTAAAGAAGAAATTAGAAGTAACGACTATAATTTAAATATCCCTAGATATGTAGATTCTTCAGAAAAAGCTGAATCTTTTGACATTTATGCAACAATGCTTGGAGGTATCCCTAATAATGAGATAAATGAATTATCTAAATATTGGGAAGCATTCCCAACTCTTAGAGATGAATTATTTACAAAAGTAAGTGATAACTATTCAAAACTTGCAGTGGAAGATGTTAAAAACACAATTTCAAATAATAGAGATATTTATCATTTTGATGAGGAATTCAAAGCAAAATTCAATGATTTTAATGATTATTTAAACAATTTACTTGTAAAAGGATATGACTCATTAAATGTAAATAAGGCTGAGGAAATAATAGCTACAAATATCTTTGATAGACTTTCTAATGTAGCACTTATTGATAAATATCAAGCATATCAATTATTAGCTAATGAATGGTCTATGATTTCAGCAGATCTAGAAATGATACAAACTGAAGGTATTTCAGCTTTAAATAAAGTTGATCCTGTAATGGTTATTAAAAAGAAAGACAAAAAAGAAACTGAAGTTCAAGATGGATGGAAGGGACATATAATTCCATTTGAACTAGTACAACAAAAACTTTTAAAAGAAGAAAAAGATGAATTATTTAATAAAAATGAGAGATTAAATACAATTGCATCCTTATATTCAGAAAAACTTGAGAATCTTTCAGAAGATGATAAGCAAGAGATTGATGATGATATTTCAGAAGAAGGAGATTCTTTTATCAATGCTGAAGTAAAAAAACATGCTAAAGCGTTAAAGAAGGTACGTAGCGAACAATTATCATTAGCTGAAAAGACTATTCTTGAAGTAAATGATTTAATTGAAGAAGAAAAGAATCTTAATAAAGAAATTAAAGATTTAACAAATGAAATAAACGAAAAAACAAAGAATTCTATTGAAAATTTAACAATTGAAGAAGGATTAGAATTGTTATCTTTAAAATGGATAGCTCCTCTTACTAGCAAAATTAATGAATTACCTAAAACAATTATTGATGAGTTAACAAAGAAAGTTGTTACTCTATCTAAAAAATATGAATCAACATTAGTTGATATTGATAATGATATCAAAGATGCTGAATCATCATTAATTGGTATGATAGATGAATTAGAAGCAAGTCCTGATGACACTTTAGGATTAAAAGAACTTAAAAAATTACTCGGAGGTGAATAATATGGTAGAAAACGTATTAAAACCTCAAATAAGATTCAAAGGTTTTACTGAAGCTTGGGAACAGCGTAAACTTGGAGAGACATGTAATCTAAGAGGAAGAATTGGATTTAGAGGATATACAAAGAGTGATTTAGTAAACGAAGGTGAGGGAGCTATAACTTTTAGTCCTTCAGATATAAACGTGGATGGAAATTTAAGTTTAACAAATAATGACCATATTACTTTTGATAAATATGAAGAATCACCAGAAATAAAAGTTCAAAACGGAGACATCTTATTTACTAAGACAGCATCCATAGGAAAAATAGCTTATGTAAGTGATTTGAAGGAAAAAGCAACAATTAATCCTCAATTTGCATTAATAACGCCTAAAGCTAATATCAATAACTATTTTGAATTTTTATCTTTAAGAAACGAGTCTTTTATGAATCAAGCATGGGGAATTACTGGAGGAAGTAGTGTCCCAACAATGTCACAAGAAAAGTTGAAAGAACTAACTTTTAATGTGCCAACACTTGATGAACAAAAATTAATCGGAGAATATTTTTATAATCTTAATTCTCTTATCACCCTTCATCAGCGTAAGGAGATTGAAATAATTGCCTAAAAACATATCA
>CAVEPF010000082.1:0-2160 GCA_963617645.1 Anaerotignum sp.
ATATAAAACATAAAAAATATAAGTATTAAAGATTTAAACTTCTAGTATTGAAGTTTAATTTTATAAATTTTAAACATTTTTAACGGTTTTAAATTGATTTTAGCTGATTTGCGAAACTTTTTGATTGCTTGTATTATATAGTTACACATGTGTTAAATTTAAAAAAGGAGGTTAAAATGTATAATTATATAATGCTCATGGGGCGTATGTGTAATGACATCGATATTAGTGAATCAGATAGTGGTAAAACTTATTCACGTTTTACATTAGCAGTACAAAGACCATTTAAAAATTCTGATAATGTTTACGATACAGATTTTATACCTGTTACAATTTTCGATAATTTATGTGACTCTGCTCAATCACATTTACACAAAGGCGACCTAGTAGCGCTAAAAGGTAGAGTTTCAACTAATGAAGTTGAACTTAGTACTGGTTCTAAAATTAATGCATTAAGCGTTATTGCCGAAAGAATCATGTTTATTTCACAAAAACCAAAATCTGAATAGATTATAAATCCTATGGTAAAACATAGGATTTTTTAATTTGTTTAATTTATTGTTATATATTTCATTTTGTGATAAACTAGGGAAAGGTGAAAAATATGATAATAGATAAAATGATTAATAAAAAAATTAAAGATAAAAATTTAAATGATGTTAAAACAAGATCAAAATTGTTAATTTTTTCATCAGTTTTTGGTTTAATTACTAATTTTATATTATTAACAATAAAGCTATGTATTGGATTCTTATTAAATTCAGTCTCTATTATTGCGAACGCAATCGATTCATTGTCAGATTTTTCAACAAACTTTTTAGCATTAATTTCGTTTAAAATGTCAGCTAAACCAGCAGATAAAGAACATCCTTACGGGCATCAGAGAATTGAGTATGTAGAAGGATTAATGATTTCATTAATTATTACATTTATTGGTTTTACACTACTTGTAAGTTCAGTTAAAAGTATAATAAATTATGAAACATTTTTTGTAACTAATACAATGTTTATAGTTTCAATAATAATTTTAGGAATTTCAATTATTATTAAATTTTACCAATTCCTTGTATACAAAAAACTTGCAAAGAAATTGAATTCGAGTGCATTAAAAGATACAAGTATTGATTCATTAAGCGATATTTTTACAAATGCTATATTAATTGTTGGATTAACAATTAATTATATTTGTCTAGTTAATAATTATTTATTGCCTTTCTCTCTAGACGGAGTACTTGGTTTATTAGAATCTATTATAATTATTATATCAGGTATAAAATTAATTAAAGGTGAGATTGATAATTTAATTGGAGTTCCTGTTAAAAAAGAATTTGTTAAAGAAATAGAAGATTTTATAAAAACTTATCCTTTAGTTTTAGGAACACATGATGCATTATGCCATAAGTATGGTGAAAATATATGTTTCATGACTATTCATGTCGAGGTTGATGAGAATTCTAAATTTAAAGATATTGATATGTATAGTGAAACAATTGAAGAAGAAGTTTTAAAAAAATTTAACGTTAATTTAACAATACATTTAGACCCTGTAAATTTAAAAGATGTTAAGATAAAAGAATTAGAAAGTAAACTAGAGAGTACCCTTAAAAACATCTCTAATTCTATTAGCTTTCATGATTTTAGAATAAATGATATAGAAAATAATAAAGTAATAACATTTGATATTTTACTACCATACGATCTAGATAATAAAAAAGAAGAAATTATAAATGATGTAAATAAATCTTTGAATGAAAATAAAGAGTATAATATACAAATTAATTTTGATCATTCATTTGAAAACTAATTTAGATTTATTTACTTTTAAAATATTAATTGATATAATTTTTTTGGTGATTTTTATGAAACAATATATTGATTTATGCAAAACAATCCTTGAAAAAGGTATTAAAAAAGAAGATAGAACTGGTACAGGAACAATCTCAATTTTTGGTTATCAAATGAGATTTGATTTAAATGAAGGTTTTCCTTTACTTACTACAAAAAAAGTTCATTTAAAATCTATTATTCACGAACTTTTATGGTTTGTATCAGGATCTACAAACATTAAATATTTAGTTGATAATGATGTTAGAATTTGGAACGATTGGCCTTATAAGACATATAGTGAATCTTCTGAATTTAAAGGTGAAACAATAGAAG
>CAVEPF010000083.1:0-10084 GCA_963617645.1 Anaerotignum sp.
ATTAGGAGTTATCACATTAATTTCTTATTATAGTGTTAAACAATTCTACGATATACATAAAGAAGTTAATACTACTTTAGGTAGAGCAGATATTGTATTTATTCCTAAAGATAATAATCATATCCCTATGATAATAGAACTTAAGATTGATTCAACACCAGATGAAGCTATTAATCAAATAAAAGATAAAGAATATGTTAATACTCTAGGTTCATACAAAGGCAAGGTATTACTACTTGGCATATCATATGATTCAAGTAACTTAAAACATAGTTCTAAAATTGAATATTTTGAAATTTAATTTCTATTTGAAAGATTTAAAGAAAGATTAAGATATTATCTATTATTAACCATAAAATCATTAATCAATTTTGAAATATTTTTGTCAATATCTTACTTAACATCCTAATTTTTTTTAAACAATAGCGGAAAAATTTCCGCTTTTTTAATGAACCCTATGTTTATGAACATTGTCAGCTTATTTTTCAAATAACCTTCCTTTCCAATGATAATTTGGGACATTGTCCCTTGATAACCATATATTTTTTTGTTAATTTAAATTTCTTGTTGACATCTGAGTAAAAATACATATAATAGTTCATGTAGTTTCCTATACTGTATATGTTAAGTGATTGGACTTAACGTTTCTACCCTTAAACCGTAATTTGAGGACTATAGTGTAAAAAACTTGTTTGTTTTTTGTACTTTTTATTTAAAAGAATCGCGTATGCGGTTTTTTTTTTACAAAAAAGAGGCTCTAGGCCTCTTTACTAAACAAAAAATCTTTTAAGATTTCTAAAACTTTACTAAATTCTGTTTGTTGATTAATTTCATTTTTAACAGGGCCGGCTCCAGGAATACCTTTAAGGTAATAACCAATATGCCCACGCATTTCAATTAAGGCTAAATGAGTTCCTTTAAGTTCTTCTAACATTTTATGTTGTCTTAAAATGATATCATATAATTCTTTTCTCGTTCTATTTTGAGGAATAGTACCATTTTCTAAATAATTATTGATATCACTAAAAATCCAAGGATTTCCAAGCGTTGCTCTACCAAGTGCAATAGCCTTGCATCCTGTATAGTCAAGCATTTCTTTAGCACTCTTATAATCAACAACATCCCCATTTCCAATAACAGGAATATTAACTGCTTCAACCACTTGTTTTATATACTCCCAGTGTGCATGTCCTGAATAAAACTCTGAGCGAGTACGTGCATGAACACAAATAGCACTAGCTCCAGCTTTTTCCATAAGCTTAGCCATTTCTACTACATTAATATGTTCTAAATCAAAGCCTAAACGTAGTTTTACAGTAACTGGCTTTTTAACATTTTTTACTATCTCACTTACAATTTGATAAGCCTTTTCTGGGTCTTTCATTAAAGCACTACCAGCACCAGTTTTAATAACTTTAGGAACAGGACATCCCATGTTTATATCAATAATATCACAATCACTATACTCATCAATAAATTTTGCAGCTTCGACCATATTTGTTACGTCTGAGCCAAAAATTTGAAGAGAGACAGGGTGTTCACTAGATGAAACTTTAGTCATTGCAATAGTTTTTTCATTTTTAAAGCCTAAAGCTTTATCACTTACCATTTCGCAAACAACAAGTCCACAACCTTGTTCATGACATAATTTTCTAAATACTTCGTTAGTAAATCCAGCCATCGGAGATAAAACTAATTGATTTTTAATAAGAACGTCTCTTATTTTCCACTCCATTATAAAACCTCTTTTAAAATCTTATCTACTTCTTCACTAGGAAGACCAATAATATTATCTAGGGAGCCTTTGTACGATTCAATAAGTTTACTTCCAAGCCCTTGAATAGCATAACTTCCCGCTTTATCCATTGGTTCACCTGTTCTAACGTATTCTTTAATTTGTTCTATTGTATTATTTTTAAAAGTAACTTCACTAGAAACATAAAACTTATATGTTTTTTCTTTAGTAAGTATTGCGACACCGCTAATAACAAAATGTGTATTGTTATTTAACATTAACAATGTATTAATAGCATCTTCTTCACTTTTAGGTTTCCCATAAATTTTATTATTATAAACAACAATAGTGTCACATCCGATAACGCAAGCATCACTATTCTTTAAAAATACAGCATTCGCTTTAGCATACGCTGTATTTATAACATTTTGATATACATCTAAATTAGGGTCCATTGTTTCATCTGTGTTTTCACTTAAAATTTTAAAAGTATATCCAAGTCTATTTAAAATATCACATCTTCGAGGTGATTTTGAAGCTAAAATTAATTCCATAATCAACTATCCTTTCAAATATTTCTTATTTTATAATAAACTTTGTTTTTAATCAATTTAAAATAAGTCAAATTAAATTGAATATAAAACGTCATAAATTTCACTTCACGAAAATTACATATTATTTCGATATTTGAGATATATAATATATTATGTTAAAATCGCTATGGTGACATTATGACAAATTTTGAAAAGAAAGTATTCTATTATATTAAAAACAATAATTTAATATCTTCTAATAAAGTTCTCTTAGCATTCTCTTATGGTATTGATTCTAGAGCTCTTTTAAATGTATTGCTCGCACTTAAATATGAGGTAATCTTATTGCATGTAAATCATAAAGTACGAAAGGAATCAGAAATTGAAGAAAAAGAGACCTTAGAGTTAGCAAAAAAATACAATTTAAAATGTTATATTAAACATCTAGAAAAACAAAATCAAAATTTTGAAGATTTTGCGCGTAGAGAAAGATATAATTTCTTTAAAGAAGTAGTAAAACAAGAAAATACAAATATTTTACTTACAGCACACCATAAAGACGATAACTTAGAAACAATAATTTTAAGATTAATTACTGGCTCTAATTTATATGGTTACGCTGGAATTCACAATAAAGTAACAAAAGATTCTTTAACAATTGTTAGACCATTTCTCTGTGTAACTAAAGATGAAATTAAAGCTTATCAAAAAGAAATAGGCTTTACTTATTTTGAAGACTCAACAAACGCAGAAAATGATCACATGCGTAACAGAATTCGTCATAATATTATTCCTTTACTTAAAGAAGAAAATAGTAGCGTTTTAGATAAATCTATAAGTTTTTCTAATCAATTAAATGAAGCTTTTGATTATATCCGAACTAAATCTATTGATTATTTAACTAGTAATAATTTTGCAATTTCAAATTCCACTTTTAAAGAATTAGACGCTGCACAAAGACATGATATTATTTGTCTTTTACTCGAACATTTTAAAATTGATAGAAATACAAACATAATTTACAAATTAGATTCAATTATATTATCAAATAAGCCTCAAGCAGAGTTTAGATTAAGTGATAATTTTGCCTTTTACAAAAGATATGATAAATCCTATATTGAAAAAGAGAAAACGCAGAATTTATCAAATCTTATAAAACTAAATTATCAAGATAATATTGTTTTTAATAATTTTAATTTTTATTTTTCAAAAGAAAAGCCTTTAAACAATGAATTTTGGATTAAATTATGTTATAATGATTTAGAATTTCCTCTTACAATAAGAACAAGAATTAATGGAGACTTTATCGTTCTTAGTAAAGGAAAGAAAAAAATAAAGGATTTGTTTATTGATAAAAAAATAAATATCGATAAAAGAAATTCTTTACCTCTTATAATTAATAATAGAAATATACTATGGATACCATCAGTTGCTAAATCCGAATTAATAAGGCAAAATTTAGAAAATGGTGATATTTATTTAGTTGCAAAGGAGATTAAAAATGCTTGATAATGATATTTTAAAAACATTAGTTTCTAAAGAAGAAATTAAAGACATTTGTAAAAAATTAGGAACTAAAATAACAGAGGATTATAAAGATAAGAACTTAGTTGTAGTAGGTCTTCTTTCTGGTTGTTTACCTTTTATGTCTGATTTAGTAAGAGATATCGATTTATACATTAAAACTGATTACATTAAGGTTTCAAGCTATAATGGCGGCACAGAATCTAGTGGTCATATTGAAATTAAATCTGATTTAAATCTTTCTGTTGAAGGAAAAGATGTATTACTTGTTGATGACATCATTGATACAGGTTTAACATTAAAAGAAACTGTTAACTACTTTATAAATGTTAAAAAAGCAGCCTCTGTAAAAACTTGTGTTTTACTTGATAAACCAGAAGGCAGAGTTGAAAAGATTGAAGCTGATTATGTTGGTACAACCGTACCTAAATGTTTTGTAGTAGGATACGGACTTGACTTTGATGGTTGTTATAGAAACTTAGGATACGTAGGTGTTCTTAAAGAAGAAGTTTATAAAAAATAGGAGGTATTTATGGAACAAAATAATAATGATAATAAAAAACGTAAACACCGCGATATAGGCGTTTATGTTCTTACTCTTTTATTACTTATCGGAGTTGCATTTGCGTTTTACCGCTTAACTAGAAAAACTCCTGAAGAAGTAACATATACTCAAATTATTGAGTGGGTTGATAATGACGGAAATGGAGATGCTACTCTTTCAAGCGTCACTGCTCAACTTGAAAACACTAAACAATACACAGTAAGTGGTACTTATACAATTACTGATTCTACAGGTAAAGAAACAAGTAACCAATTTAGTGCAGTTTTAAGTGATGATAACATCACAGCTCTTGAAACAGAGTATAACGTTTCAATAACTAAGGTTACACCTCAAGATACAACATGGTTATCAGTAATCTTAAATTTATTACCTATTGCAATCATGTTCTTGATGCTATATTGGTTAATGAAATCTAGCTCAAATGGTAGAGCTATGGATTTTGGTAAATCTACTGCTAGACTTGCTAGAGGAACAACTGTCACATTTGATGATGTTGCAGGATGTGATGAAGAGAAGGAAGAACTTGTTGAAGTTGTTGATTTCTTAAAGAACCCTTCTAAGTATGTAGAAATTGGTGCTCGTATACCAAAGGGTGTATTACTATGTGGTAATCCTGGTACTGGTAAAACATTACTTGCTCGTGCTGTTGCTGGTGAAGCTGGTGTTCCATTCTTCTCAATTTCTGGTTCAGATTTTGTTGAAATGTTCGTTGGTGTTGGTGCTAGCCGTGTACGTGATTTATTCAAACAAGCTAAACAAAACGCTCCTTGTATTATCTTTATCGATGAAATCGATGCAGTAGGTAGACAAAGAGGCGCTGGTATGGGTGGCGGAAATGATGAAAGAGAACAAACTCTAAACCAATTACTTGTTGAAATGGATGGTTTCTCTACTAATCTTGGTATCATCGTTATGGCTGCTACAAACAGACCTGATGTACTAGATCCTGCTATCGTTCGTCCTGGAAGATTTGATAGACAAATTACTATTTCTTTACCTGATGCAAAAGGTAGAGCTGCTATATTAAAAGTTCACGCTAGAAACAAGAAATTCGCAAAAGATGTTGATTTTGAAGATATTTCTAAACGTATTCCTGGTTTCAGTGGTGCTGATATTGAAAACTTATTAAATGAAGCTGCATTATTAGCTGCTAGAGATAATCGTAAAGTTATCAATAGATTTGATATTGATGAAGCTACTGACCGTGTAATGATGGGTCCTGCTAAAAAGAGTCATAAAATGACTGATAGTGAACGTGATAGAGTTGCTCATCACGAAGCAGGTCATGCAGTTATTGGCTTAAAACTTGAAAACTCTAACGTTGTTCAAAAGGTTACTATTATTCCTCGTGGTCAAGCTGGTGGATATGCCTTAATGATGCCTGAAGAGGAAAAGTATTTATCTACTAAAACTGAATTACTTGAACGTATCACAGGTTATTTAGGTGGTCGTGTTGCTGAACAAATTGTTTACGGTGATGTTTCTACTGGTGCTTCAAACGATTTCGAGCAAGCTACTAAGATTGCTCGTGCTATGGTTACAGAATTTGGTATGTCTGATTTAGGTCCTGTTACATATGAACAAAATCAAGGTTCTGTATTCTTAGGTAGAGATTACTTAAAGGATAAGAATTTCTCCGACCATGTTGCATTCGATATAGATAAAGAAGTTAGAAAAATTATTGAAGAATGTTATCAAAAAGCTCTTGATTGTTTAAACGAAAATAGAGACTTATTAGAACGTATTGCTTATTATCTAAAAGAAATTGAAACACTTACTAAGAAAGATATTGATGAAATCAATCAAACTCTTCAATTAAAATGGTACGATGATCAAAAAGCTGCTAAAGAAGCTAGAAAAGCTCATTCTGAATCTCATATTAATGAGGCTGAAACACCTGCTTCTTCTTCAAGTTCTGATGTATCAGAAGTCATTGAAGAAGAAAATAAAAGTGTAGAAAATATACAAGATAGTGAACAAAAAGAAAATATTGAACAATAATGAGAATTGATAAATATTTAAAAGTTAGTCGTATAATTAAAAGACGTACTTTAGCTAAAGAAGTTACTGAAAATGAACGTATTTTAGTTAATGGTAAAATTGTAAAACCAAGTTATAACGTTAAATTAAACGATTTAATTACTATTGAATTTGGTAACAAAAGCGTAACAATTAAAGTAACTAGTATAAATGAACTAACAAAAAAACAAGATGCAAAAGAAATGTATGAACTTGTTAGTGAAAAAGAGAAATTACCACAAGATTAGTCTTGTGGTTTTCTTTTTTCTAATCGTGTTTGAAAAAACTAACATATGCGAGTATAATAGAGTCAGTATTATATTATTCTAGGAGGATATTATGGAATTAGTAGATACAAGGGAAATGTTTAAAAAAGCTTATGAAGGTCATTATGCTATAGGAGCTTTTAATATTAATAACATGGAACAAATTCAAGGAATCGTAGATGCATGTAATGAATTACATTCACCAGTTATCCTTCAAGTTTCTCGTGGCGCAAGAAAATATGCTAAGCCAATATATTTAAAGAAAATGGTTGAAGCTGCTTGTGAAGATTCAAATATTCCTATTGCACTTCACTTAGACCATGGTGATACATTTGAAACTTGTAAGGATTGTATCGATCAAGGTTTCTCATCAGTTATGATTGATGGTTCTTCTTTAAGTTACGAAGAAAATGTAGCTTTAACTAAGAAAGTTGTTGAATATGCTCATAATCCATCTCTTCATCCGTCAAACCCACGTTACATTACTGTTGAAGGTGAACTTGGTGTTTTAGCCGGTGTTGAGGAAGATGTTGTTGCTGAAAATCATTCATATACTGACCCTAACTTAGTTGAAGATTTCGTAAAGAGAACTGGTGTAGATTCTCTTGCTATAGCTATTGGTACAAGCCATGGTGCATACAAATTCAAACCAGGAACTAAACCTCAACTTCGTTTCGATATTCTTGAAGAAGTTTCACGTCGTCTTCCAGGTTTCCCAATCGTATTACATGGTGCTTCATCTGTAATGCCTGAATATGTTCAAATGGTTAATGAACATGGTGGTCATATGCCTGATGCTATAGGTGTACCTGAAGATTTACTTCTAAAGGCTAGTAAGATGGCTGTATGTAAGATTAATATCGATTCCGATGTACGTCTTGCATGTACTGCAATGGTTCGTAAACATTTAGATGAACATCCAGATCACTTTGATCCACGTCAATATTTAACAGATGCTAGACAAGCTGTACATGATATTGTTAAACATAAGATTCAAAATGTATTAGGTAGCGAAAATAAAGCATAAAATTAAATTATGAGACACTTAATTTGTCTCATTTTTTATTATTATTTGATTTGCCAGAAAGATTTTTTGTCATTTTTAAGACATTTTCCTTAGATAACCCTATAAAGCATTCGATATTAATTATTTTTCTTTTAAAAAATTTAAAAAAAGTGTATAATGTTATAGCATATTAATTAGATTTATTACAAGGAGGAATTTTTATGTCTGATCAATTAACACAACAAGAACAAGTTAGACGTGAAAAATTAGAAAAATATAGAGAATTAGGCATCGATCCATTTGGTCAAAGATATGACGTTACAGATCATGCCGAAGATTTAAAAGCTAAATACGCAAATTACTCTGAGGAAGAACTTGAAGCAATGGAATCCCACGGTAATGTTGCAGGAAGAATTATGTTTATCCGTAAGATGGGTAAAGCTAGTTTCTTCTCTATTCAAGATAAAACTGGATTCATGCAAGTGTATATTAGAAAAGACGTTGTAGGTGAAGAGAATTATAATGTCTTCAAACTTGCTGATATCGGTGATATCGTTGGTGTTGAAGGTACTATGATGAAGACTCAAACTGGTGAATTAACACTTCGTGCTACAAAGTATACTCACCTTACTAAAGCTTTAAAACCTCTACCTGAAAAGTTCCATGGTCTAACTGATACTGAAGAACGTTATAGACGTAGATATCTTGATTTAATCATGAATCAAGATTCAAAGCGTGTTGCAATTTTACGTCCTAGAATTGTTCGTGCTATGCAAGAATATTTCGATAATCTAGGTTTCATTGAAGTTGAAACTCCAGTATTACAAAATATCCAAGGTGGTGCTTCTGCTCGTCCATTCATTACTCATCACAATGCGCTTGATTGTGACTTTTACTTAAGAATTGCTACCGAATTACACTTAAAGAGACTTATCGTAGGTGGACTTGAGAGAGTTTATGAAATCGGTAGAATATTTAGAAATGAAGGTATGGATAGAACTCATAACCCTGAATTCACTACTGTTGAATTATACCAAGCATTTGGTAACCTTGAAAGCATGATGGAATTAAACGAAGGCGTTATTAGACATTGTGCTATGAAAGTAATTGGTAAGGAACAATTTAGAAATCCATTCAATCCTGATGGTGAATTAATTGATATTTCTAAACCATTTAGAAAAGTTTCAATGTGTGATTTAATTAAAGAAAAGACAGGTGTAGATTTTAAAAATAACCACTATACACTTGAAGAAGCTCTAGCTATTGCTAAAGAACACAACGTTCCTGTTGAAGCACACTTTGAAGTAGGTCATATTATTAACGCATTCTTTGAACAATTCTGTGAAGAAGATTTAGTACAACCTACATTCTTAATGGGACACCCAATTGAAATTTCTCCTCTTACAAAGAAAGATCCAAAAGATCCTCGCTTTGTAGAACGTTTTGAATTATACATTGGTGGCCATGAATTCTCTAATGCTTATACTGAATTAAATGATCCAATTGATCAAAAAGAGCGTTTCCTTGAACAATTAGCTGAAAAAGATAAAGGTAACGATGAAGCTAACGGAATGGATCAAGACTTCTTAGATGCTCTTGAATATGGTATGGCTCCTTGTGGTGGTATCGGTATCGGTATTGATAGATTATGTATTTTCTTAACTGAAGCTGATTCTATTAGAGATGTACTTCTATTCCCACAAATGAAAACACGTAACTAATTAAATAATAATATTAGGCTCTTTATAAAACATAAAGAGCCTTAATTTTAGAGGTATATTATGAACATTATTGAAGATTATATAAGTTGGAAAGATGAACATATTGAATTAATTGATAATTTGACTGAACGCAAGAGTAATATTATTTCTAGATTTACTCACGTTATCGCAATTTGTGAATATATAAGTCAACTAAATGATAATGATATTAATGAAGATTTAGAAAATATATTTGAGGTTGCATTCTCATATTTATCACGCGAAATAGATACAATTGAAACCATTTTTAAAAAAGATTATAGAAACAATTTAGATGCTTTTGATAAGGCTAGTCGTACAATCAATCTAATGCTACAAATTGATGATTTTATTAACGAATATGAATCGTTAGATAACAGTACAGAAAAAGGTTTAAAAGAACTAAATAAACTTTCTGATGATGTACTTGCATTTGCTGAAAGTGGAAAAGATATTGATGATATTTATTTTGGAATTTTAAATGATTTAGTTTATAAATTATTTCCACAAGATTATAGAACAATCAACGATATTTTATATGATGTAGCTATCGAGCTTGATTTAGTAGATACATTTGACCCTGAAGATGATCTAGATCCTATTTTTGGTATTAAGGAAAAAGTTGATGAAGAAATTTAGGGGGCTGTAAAGAAATAAATTTCAATATATGAAGTTTAGGAGCGTAAGCTCCTTTTTT
>CAVEPF010000084.1:0-12411 GCA_963617645.1 Anaerotignum sp.
CAATAAATTTTAACCATCTTAGGAATTAATTTTTGTTCCTGATTAAAGTGTTTATACTTCTTCTTTTCAATTCGTTCTTCTTTAGTCATAATAAACCACCTTTGTTATAGCAAACTAACACAATTATATAACATTTAGTTTAGTTTTTAAAGAATTTATCTTCATTTACTAATGTAGAAACAATTTCACCAAAATACACATGGTGGAAATTATTAAGGTCTTCGCCGGAATAATATTTTTTAATTGCAGCTTCATCAAACAAAGAATTATAATCAAATTTTAATTCACTTATTTTTTTAAGTTTAAGTACAAATTCGCTCTCTTTTATATATGAACAAAACTTATCATTATCAAAAACTGGAGTAAGCCCTGTTAATTCATATTTATCAACATCTTTTCCGCTCTTAGTACCCATTAAAGCTAATTCTTTTTTATATTTTTCACTTAAGAAAGATAGTGTAAAATAATCACTTTCTTCCATTAAATGATTTGTGAAACGACTTTCTTTAATAAAAACAATACAAACCTTTTTGCTAAATAAAGTACCCATTGCTCCCCAGGCGATAGTCATTGAATTAGGCTTTATACCTGCAGTAACTAAAACTCTACCATTTGCAAAAATTTCAAAAGGATTAATATTTAATTCATTTATATCTTTTTTTATCATATATCCTCCACTTTTTTAATTATAACATTACCATCTTCATTATAATCTGTGTTTGTAGTAATGTCTTTGTATACATTAAGTGTTATATTGCAATTAACAAAAGCACGTGAGAATATTTTAGTGTCATTATACAAATTCAAACTTTTTAAATTTGTACAATTATAAAATGCAAAAGAGCCAATTGTTTCAAGACGCGGTATCTCTACAAATTCTAAATTAACACAATTGAAGAATGTAGAACCTGCTAAATCTTTTAGTTTTGAATTATTACTTGTGCTAAAATTCTCAAGTTTACTATAACTAAACGAACCTTCATATATGTATTCTACACTATCAGGTAATTCAATATTTTTAAGTGAACAATTATAAAATGCTCGTGTCTCGATAGTTTCTATATTTGAGTTCTCTTCAAAAATAATTGTTTCAATATTTTTTCCTTCAAAACATCTTTTATCAATTACTGTAACTTTTTTTCCTTTATGTGTAGAAGGTATTGTATAACTTTTAGCATAACCATAAGCTCTTGTTATTTTATAGGAATCACTTTTTTTGTCATACTTATATTTTAATCTAGGATTAAAATAATATAACAAAAAAGAAACTAGTAAAATAAAAGCAGCTATGACAAAAGATAAAATAATTATTTTTTCTTTTTTAGTTATGTTTTTCTTGGCTCTTGTATTGTAATTCATACAATGTATAATACATTCCTCTCTTTTTAAGAAGTTCTTGATGATTTCCTTCTTCTACAATATGTCCATGATTTAATACAATAATCTTATCACTATGTTGAATAGTAGATAATCTGTGAGCAACACTTAACATAGTTCCAATATTACTCATTTTGCTTAGTGAATCTTCAATAACTTTTTCAGTCTTTGTATCAATATTAGCTGTAGCTTCGTCTAAGACTATAATGTTTGGTTTAGGCAATATTGTACGTGCAAAAGATATTAATTGTCTTTCACCTTGTGAATAATTAGCCCCTCTTTCTTCAACTATATGATCTAATTTATCACTATATTTATTTATAATATCACTTGAATTAACAAACTCACATGCATCCATTATCTCTTTATCACTATATTTAGAATCAAAAATTGTAATGTTGTCTCTTATAGATCCTGAAAACAAGAATACATCTTGTAACATAACACCTATATTCTTTCTTAATGAGGAAATTTTAATATCTTTAATATTTATATCATCAATTAAAATCTCACCTTTTTGAATATCATAATTTCTAGTAATTAAGTTTAATATTGTGCTCTTTCCAGCACCTGTAGCACCTACAAATGCACAAGAACTACCAGCAGGAATAACAAAAGAAACATCTTCTAAAATCCAGTTATCTTTTGTATATGCAAAATAAACGTGTCTAAATTCTATTTTCCCATTTAGTTTTGTGTATTCTTTTGCGTTCTCACTATCTATTATAACAGGTTTTGTATCAAGTAATGTAAATATTTTTTCACTACTTGCAAGTGCTGATTGTAATTGATTAAATTGTTCAGCTAAATTTTCGATTGGATTAAAGAATTTATTAACTAAACCATAATAAGTAACAAGTGAACCAACTAAAAGTTTTCCATTATTTACTTCAATCGCACCAAAATATAATGTGATAACTATACAAACAACAAATAAAAAGTACATTAAAGGTCTAAATATTGAAAAAATAAATATTTGATTTAAATTAGCACGTTTAAGTTCTTTATTACGTAAATTAAATTCAGTCATCTTTTTATTTTCTTGATTAAATATTTGTGTAACTTTAATACCTGATATATTTTCCGATAAATAAGAATTCATAGAACTTAAAGAATTACGAACATTTCTATAACTCTTTCTTGATGTTCTTCTAAAAATAACTGAAGCTATTAAAATAATAGGAACTACAATAGAAATTAAAGCTGTTAATTTGACTGAAGTAACAAACATAACTATATAAATAATTATTATTGTTAATAAATAACGAATTAATAAAACAATAACTGATGTAAACAAATCAGAAAGTGCATTTGTATCATTTGTAACACGTGTCACAAGTCTACCTATTGGTTCACTATTAATTTGTTCAATACTTAATGACTCTATATGATTAAAAGTATCACTTCTTACTTGATATATCATATTTTGTCCAATATTTTGTAATAGATGTTGATAAAAGAAATTAATAAATAAACTAATTAAAAGTACTCCTAAATAGGAAAGTACAAGAATTAAAATTAAATTAATAGTACTTCCGTGGTACTCATAAAAGTATTTAGGTTCATTATTTAATATATTAATAACTTCACCAGTTAAAAATGATGGAATTAAATCTAAAACAACAATTATGAGTACTAAAAATAAAGCTAAAATAAACTTAAATAATACTGGCTTAAGGTAAGTAAATAATTTTTTATATAATACCTTATCACTATATTTTCTTATATTTTCTTTATTCACTTAACTCACCTACTTCCGCTTCTAAAGTTTGTAAGCGTACAAGTTCTTTATAAGTCTCGTTATTTTCTAGCAATTCTTCATGTTTGCCAACGCCTGTGATAGTTCCGTTTTCAATAACAACAATCTTATCTAAATCTTTAACTGTTGAAATTCTATTACCAATGATTATTGTAGTTTTACCATTTCTTATACGCCTTAGATTATCTAAAATTTCTTCACAAGTTTTAGTATCAACAGCACTAACTGAATCATCTAATATTAAAATTTGCGGATCTTTAATAAGAGCTCTTGCGATAGCTACTCTTTGTTTTTGACCACCGCTTAAAGTTACACCACGTTCTCCTAAAATTGTTTTATATTGATCTTTAAAGCCAATAATATTGTCATGAACGTCAGCTAGTTTAGCTGCACTTTCAACATCTTTTAAATCACTTTGTTCATATGCAAATGATATATTATTTGATATAGTATCACTGAACAAAAAATTGTCTTGGGGAACGTATCCTATAGAATCACGCACAGTTTTAATTGAATAATCCATAATATCTACATCATCTAGTAAAACCATGTTTTCTTCAATATTGTATGTTCTAAGTAAAATATCAACAATAGTAGATTTACCAGCACCTGTTTTACCTATTATGCCCACAAATTCACCAGCATTAATATGTAAGTTTATATCTTTAATAACATCAATTTTACTATCAGGATAATTAAAAGTAAGATGATTAAATGTTATTTCGCCTTTTATTGGTGAAGTAATTGAATTAGACTTATCAACAACTAAAGGATTTGTATCTAAAATGTGTGAAACACGTTTTAATGATGCATTTCCTTGAGCTCTTAAATTAATTAGCTGACTAATTGCAAACATAGGCCAAATTAGTGTATCAAAATAAGAAATCAATTCAGACATATTACCAACATCGAAAGTTTTTGATGTGTCTAACATGTGAGCACCTTTAAGTACTGCATCAGATGAAAAATATATTAAAATTGCTACTACAGCATTTAATAAAAAAGTAAACAATACGTCAACTACGATAGAAATTTTTACAAAATCTAAATTTACTTTTTTATTTTGATCATTGATTGTCTTAAATCTTTCTTTCTCATTATCTTCTCTTACAAAAGCCTTAATCGTAGAAATACCAGAAAAATTTTCATTTGCAAAATCAGATAAACGTTCATAAGCTTCTTGTTTTTTTAGGAAACACTTTTTCATTAATCTTTCAATAAAAAAAGAACCAATTAAAATTATAAGTAGAGGAATAAGTGCAAATAAGGCTATTTTAACAGAAAGTCTAAGCATTTTAATATATGCCATAATTCCTAAAAATATTGCATCAACGATTAATATTGTACCTTGACCAAAACATCTTTGAATAACTTCAAGATCATTTGTAAAATATGAGAGCAATCCTCCGGTTTTATTTTGTTTGTAAAAACTTTGATCTAAAGTTAAGGTTTTAGCAAATAATTCTTCTCTTAAATCACTTTCAATTCGAATACCTACACCAAATACAGTATTTCTCCAACCAAAACGACCTATAAACATTATTAAACCAACGCCTAATATTTGTAGGCTGTAACGCAAAATCTGTTTATTATTTTCTAAAAAAAGTGTGCCATTTTTAAGTTCATTAACAATATTTCCGTAAATTTCTGGAATAAGTAATTGGAAATAATCAACTAATATTAAAAAGAGAGCACCTAACAAAAATAAGTACCAATACTTTTTATAAAATTTATTAACATGTTTACCAAAGAGCATAATTTTCACCCATTAAAAATCTTTCTCTACAGTCTCTATTACATTATCAATTAATTTCATTTCTTCTTCAAATCTATTAACATATTCTTCATATGTCTTAAAAGCTAAAGGTTCTAAATGATATTTATAAACTTTTTTTGGATTAGAATAAACTAAATATAGTTTATTTCCAAGTGTCTTAATTTTTACTTTATCACTTTTAAGTAGACTTGAAGTAAAATCACTTCTATTATAAATTTTTGTTATTTCTTTATTAAATTTAAATACATAAAATCTAGAGACAATTTCATTTTTTCTTTTTCCGTCACGTGTGTATTCAAGAAAGTACGAACTAAGTTCTACACCTTTATAGACACCGTCTATAACTGATGAAATATAGAATTCATTTGCAAGCGTAGACATAGATAAAATATCAAGCGCTTCATAAGATACCTCTTTTTTTCTTGTATAGACAAGACCATCATGATCAATTTTATCAAATGTTTCTTTTATTGTTTCTATTCTTAAACGAGAAAATATAAATTTATTAAACAATAAAACAAATAAAGGAATAGCTACAAAAGAGCCTATAAGTACTGCTATAATAATATATTCATTACTTAATTTAACTGTTAATACAGTACCTAAAATATATGCAAGTACAATTAAAAAAGCTAGAAATGAATAAAATATAATTAATGAATTTTTTAATCTATTAAACTTCTTCATAAAATCACCAATTTACCTTTTAAATAGTATAACAAATTTTTTTATTTTTAGATAAAAAATGCTTTAAAAAATAATATATATAAAAGAATTTTTCATTTAAAATAATAACTATTTAATATATAATTAGTTTAAAAGGTAGTGATAAAATGATTAAATCAATTGATGCAGATAAAGCGCTAGAATGGTTACTCGAAGGAAATCAAGATTTTATGGATGCTAAAGTAAATCATCATGGTGATATTTCTAGTCAAAAAAGAATTCACTTACATAGACATGGTCAAAATCCTTTTGCACTTATTGTCTGTTGTAGTGATTCTCGTGTTATTCCTGAAAATATTTTCATGAGAGGACTAGGAGATTTATTTGTAGTTCGTTTAGCAGGTAATGTTATAGGTGACTTTGCGCTTGGTTCTATTGAGTATGGTGTTGAGCATCTTGGTATTCAGTTAGTTCTTGTTTTAGGTCACACAGGTTGTGGAGCAGTACATGCTGCTATTGAAGGAACATGTGATTCTTACATTGGTCAAATAACTAATGAAATAAAACTTGCAATAAAAGATACTAAAGATCCTTCTAGAGCATCAACTTTAAACGTATTAAACTCTGTTAATAAAATTAAGACAAGTCCACTTTTACAAAAAGATTTAGACAAAATAAAAATAGTTCCTGCAATGTATCATACACATACAGGTCATGTTGAAATAATAAAAGATACACATAAATTAATATAGGAGTACTTGCATTATAGCAAATACTCCTTTTTAATTTATTTTTTACTTGTAGTTATAATTTCTTCTTCACTTAAATCTTTGCTATCATCAAAGTTTTGATTTAAATTATTTTTAATGAAATTATCACTATTTTTAAGTTCATTTACTGTTAAAGATTTAGATCTTTTAACTTCGTCTTGCGTCTCTTTTGTCTCACAAATATCTTTTGTTTCACTTTCACCTAAAAACTTTTCTTTTGGTAACAAAGTTTCATGAACCATACCAACGATCATTGGTGAATATACAACAGTATCTATATCTACTAATCCTAAATTTTCACCATTTCTTCCTGTTTTACAATAATTAATAAATTCTTCTTTACGAATAGGATTTGAATTTAAAACAGGATTTTTAATAGACTCTCTAATATACTCTTCCATTCTATTTAAAGCTTTTCTTTCTTTATGCCATCTAAATGAGAATATATTAATTATTTTTAATCCCTTGTCATGAGTTTGCTTTAAAGATTTATAATTAATTGCAATATTATATAACACTTCTTGTGGTGCTTGATCGTTATATTCAGAATCTAAAAGATCATGAACATTATCACGACAATACTCAGCAAAAGCTACCTTATTTTTATAACTAGCTTTATCAATTATCTCTTGATGAACATAGAACTTAAATGCTCTATTCTTTTCTGAAAAAGTATGATTTGAAGTTATAAGATCTTTTAAATCCGATTCATGAATATATCCAACAGGAATATCGGTATGTATACCTAACTTTTCTTCTATAATTTCAATAGTTTTTACTAAATTATTAGTAATATCTTTATAAGGCGATTTTGTTAATTTTAGTTCTTCTTTAACCTTATCTGCTTTTTTATTATTAAGCATATTATATTCATCAATCAATGAAAAGAAGCTACCTACAAAATATGCATTTAACACATAGCCTAAATCATCACTTCTTAGATCATCAGCAATTTTCTCAATACTTTTTTTAAATGTATCAAAATCAACAGAACCTAAATCATATGTTCCTATTATTCTATCTAATGATTGTAATTCTTTTTCAATAATTTTCTTTTCTTCTTCAGTTGTTTCTAATCTATAGAATGCTCCATTATTTGAAAATCTCATAATAACACCTCTTTTATTGCTCTTATTCTACAATACCATGTAGGACAAGTTTTAAAGGTTAAGCTTTTTTGTATATGCAAGAAAACAAATATTATCTTTTAAGACAAAACAAATATCATCACACTGTTTAACAAGTTTAACTTTTTCGCCTTTTTTTAGAGGTAAAAATATATCTAGTGCGTCATATGCATATGTATAGTCCACTAAATTAGATGATTCAACATATAATTTGTTCCTATTAATATAAACTTGAAAATAACTACCTTTATCTATGTATGAATCAACTTTAGTTTTTTGAGGAATATATAGATTACCACTTTTCTCTTGATTTTCTACCACTAAAACTTCAGGATAGTTTGTAAATGTTTTAAATGTAAATTTTAAAGAATTTAAATTAAGTTTAACCAAATTTAATCCTCCAAATCTAACTACATTATTCCCACCATCTATATATAAAACATTATTAATTAAAATAGGGTCTAAAGAAGGAATTTTTTTATACATCATAACAGGCATATGGCCTACAATATTTAATTTATAATTAGTTAAAAAATCTTCTTTTTTAATTAATCCTTTATTATCTGATTCTAAGAAATCAGCATGCGTTAAATAAATACTATCATTAATTAAAATATCTAGTGGCAAAGAGTCTATAAAATCATAATATTTTTTATATTTTTTTTGTATTTCTAGAATATAAGGAGTATAGTCATCTATATTATTAATATCAATATTAATTCCTTCTAAAAATTCATTTAAAATAGTATTACCTAATTTTAGCGAATATTTTCTTAAAAGATCATTATCAATTTTTCCTCTAAATTTATCAAATACTAAATCACAATTTCCTTTTAATATATGTACATTATTAGGATATTTTTCTAATAAATCTATAAGAAAATCTAAAGTCTTAATATTGTCTTTTCCTTTTTCGATTAAGTCTCCTAATATAAACAAATGATCCTTAGTTAAATCAAGATTTTTTATACTTGTTTTAAAAAGATTAAGATTTGCATGAATATCAGATATTAAATAGATATCACCATCTATATTAACATTAATCATTTAATAAACCTTCTTTATATACAAACTCTAAAAATAATACTGAAATTAAAACTTTTATTTTTGTTGCATATAAGATAGTTAAGGATGCTATATTTAAATGAGTATCATTAATAATTAAATTATACATTAAACGAATTAAATCTAAATCATTTGCCTTTTCTATTATGTCTCGTTTTTTCTCTACTTTTTTAGTTTTATCAAGTTGTTCTAAAATTTCAGGTTTTAATTGAACATTAGATACAAAATCTACAAGTATTTTTACAAACTCTTTAATATTATATGCTTTATAAAAAGAAATATCGAAATATTCAGCTAAAATTTCAGCGCTTCTTATAAACATTGTTTCTGAATCTAAAATAGTAGTATCAGTGTATTCTTTAAGTGCATCAAAAATAGTTATATTTTCAGACTTTTTGCTATATTTAGCACCTTGCTTATTAAAATAAGCATATACTTCAATAATTCGATCTTCAAGTTTTTTAAAATTCATATCAAAATTATCAAGATAAAAAGTTTGTCTAAATCCTTTTAACTTTGCATAAGATTTAAGAGTATCTAAATATCCTAAATCCATATTATTCATAATTTGTTCATGTTCAAATTTCATGAATCCACCAAGATTATGTTTAGGTCTAATATAATGTACAGATCCCACATTTAAATACTCTTTATGCATAGGTTCATAATTTAGGTCGACCGCAACAACTTTTGAACTGCCTAGTTTAAACGCATAATTAATAGGTAAGTTATCGTAATATCCACCATCAACATATTGTTTATCTAATATTTTACAAACCGGAAATACTGGCCAAGCTGATGCGGAAGCTAAAATATATTGTTCAATTAGATCACGATCTAATTTGTTAGCTAAAACTTCTACACCTTTCATTTGCGGAAATTCAGCAGTAACAATACCAAAATCTACATCGGAATTAATAATTAAATCAGTATTAATATATTGTTTAAATAATTTCTTTAAAGGACCTACATCAGAACCTCTATTTGAAAGATATTGAAATAAAAATGTAAGAGAATTCTTATCATTTTTAAATCCCTTTAAAACATCTAATCTATCGAAATTAAAACCATATTTAATAATCATATTAGCCGTAATTCTATTCCAAAGTTCGATAGCTTTATCTTCTTCATGTTGACAATACATAGCTCCGTTTAAACACCCTATTGATGTTCCGGTAACAATATTAAAACTAATGCCAAGTTCACGGAATGCTTTAAAACATCCCGCTTCATAAGAACCTTTAGCGCCACCACCACATAATGCTAATCCAAGTTTTTCCGTATTGAATCAATCCTTTCTTGCTTGCTAAATTCGCAGCCACAATAATCTTGACGGTACATATTCTCTAGAAGACTCATTTTTATACTATCTTTATAGCCTTCTTCTTTTTTAAAATCAGAAAATAAATACTTAATATTATATTTATCTTGCATCTTATAACCTATTTCATTAATCCATCTACTTATCTTATAAGGAGAAATTGATAACGATGTTGTAAAATAATCAAAATTAAACTCATTTGCTTTTTGTGCAGTTTTTTCTAAACGAAGTAGATAACATTTATAACATCTAATAGACTTTTCACCTTTTAATTCGTCACCTTTTATACAATTTAGATAATCCTCATGAATATAATTATCATGAATTACAGGAATATTTAATTTTTTACAATATTCTTCTTCCTCTATAAGTCGCTTATTATATTCTTCAAAAGGATAAATATTATCATTTGTAAAAAATACTGTTAAATTGAAATAATTATATAAAACTTTAATAGTATGAGTCGAGCAAGGTGCGCAACATGTATGCAGTAATAAAGAAGGTTTATTATTTAGATCGATGATGTTTAAAAAACTTTTAAAATCTTTATAATTATCTATCATAAAATTCCTCCTTAAATTTTAAAACTACTTTGCGTGCTATCTTTGCGTTTTCTAGTAGGTTTAGCGCCGTATCTATATTTACAAATTCTAATTCCTTTACTTCACTTGATAGAGAGATTAATCCATCAACATGAGCAAAATAGGCAACCATTAAATTATCTTTATTTTCCATAGGAAAACTACCAAGATATGTAATGTTTTTTGCATCAAGGCCTGTTTCTTCTTTTGTTTCTCTTTTTACACATTCTTCAAGAGTCTCATGTAAATTTACAAATCCAGCAACTAAGACATATCTATTCTCACCATAACTTTGTTTTATAACACAAATTTTATTATCATTATTAATTAAGACAATAATAACACAAGTATAGAAAAAACTATGTAATGCATTGTTACAAGAAACACAATAATCAACTAAATCATCGCCTAGTTTTCTAGTTATCGTTTTATTTCCACAATTAGGACAATATAAAAATCTCATATTTAGAATAATAACATAATGAATGAGAACGTATTGCTAATAAAGTGTGCACTAAATGATGCATATACATTCTTTTTAAATATAAAATAAATAACACCAAGTGCTACACCAGACAATAAATAAGTTATAGTAAGTATCATAAATGGTAAAAATGTATAACTTGTACTAGATAACATATGAGGTAATGCAAAACAAACGGCTGATATTAAAATTTGCCAAACTGGATGTAATTTATCAGCTAATTCACATATTGATTTTCTGTAAACTAATTCTTCAACGATAGGCGCAAGTAATATTACAGAAATTCCTACAGGTATTTGATATCCACTTTTAATCATTCCTCTAATTAAATTTTCATTTTCACTAGTTGTTTGATCACTTACTTTAGATACTAAATAAGTTGATAATTGTCCTGTAAGTGCATTAAATGCTGTAAAAAGTATAGCAGCTAATAAGACAAATAATATAGTTTTCTTATTTTTAAAAATCTTAGCATCTTCTTTTAAATAGCCTCTACCAATAAAAACAGTAATGATAAATAATAATAAATAACTAAATACATTAGTATAAGCTTGAGTTGCATAATAAAGAGAATCAGAGAATGCTACATCTTCTGTTTTTATAATACCCATTCCAATATTATAAGCTTCTTTAAAATCTAAATTATTTATTTTCGAACTTACAAAACACACAATAAGAGAAATCATCAGTGTTCCAAACACATATGAAATTAAATAAAATATAATTAAACTTAAGGGATTAGTTTTTTTAAGTTCTTCCCAAAATGATTCATTTTCTTTTGTCATAATTACTCCTCGTAATATAATTTACTATTTCTTAACCCTTTAGGATAATGATTTTTTAAATGATTATTTGAAGCTTTAAAGCCTCCTAAAACGTTGTTATCAATAATAATTACACCATATCCGTTAGGTACATCTGCTACTATTTCCTCACCTTTTAAATAATGATCTACTCTAGGATCTAAAACAGAAAGTTCTAATTTGTTTTTAAAATATTTTCCTAAAGCTTTATAAAAATGATGATATGGTTCAAATCTATTTTTAACAACTTCACCAAGTTCTACTCCTAAATTTTTAACATTTAATTTTTTATTATCTACATCTAAGACACTTATATAATATCTATTTTTATATTTAACAATATTTAAATCCTTAGTTTTTAATGTAGTAGTATCTTCAATAAATTTATTAACAATCTGAATATCTTTATCTAGAGTCTTTTTAAAGCGCTTAAAAGAGCCAGAGTTGTCACTAGTTTTCTCTAATATTGCCATAAATTGACCTTCACCTTTATTAAAAGGATAAACTCTAAGTGTATTATCTAAAAAGCCAGGTTCTCCGTATTTATAAAGTTCTTCCTTAAGTGGAAGTAGTTTATATCCAAGACTTATAATATAATTTACAATATCACAATCTTCTTCTTTAGAAAATGTACAAGTAGAATATATAAGTTTACCGCCACTCTTTAGCATTTTATTAGCG
>CAVEPF010000085.1:0-7398 GCA_963617645.1 Anaerotignum sp.
GATTTATATAAATCATATATAATTGTTAAATGATAATAACTATCGTCACCTAATGGCAAACCTTTTTTAAATAAATAGAAAGAACTTAATATAGAACAAAGAAATATGACAATGACATTTAAAATATATTTATTTAATTTTAATTCACTAAAATTTTTCATATTTTCACCTTAATTCAATTATAAATTACAAATTCCAAAATACAATAGCAAAATAAAAATGAACTGAATAATCAATTCATTTTTTGTATTAATCTATATTTTGTCTTTCGTATTCTTCTGCTATTGGTTTAGAACTGCACAAATAATAAACAGAGATTAAAACTACAACGCTGACTGTCACAAAAGATACAATTTTACATGCATTATTAATTTTTGTTCCTTGATAAATTAATTCTACTTGATATTCTCCCTTATCTAAACTAGCAGAAACAAGTCCATCTAATTTATCAACATTTAAATAGTAGATATTATTATCTTTTGTAACTTTTAAAACATAACCTTCATAATAAATTTTTCCAAATTGAATAGTTGAATCTTCTTCTAAATTAATTATATATGTAGAATCAACTTTAGTAATTTCACCATTTCCGCTATATATTATTGGTTCAATATAAATCTCGTTTGCATTAGAGTTAACTGATAATACTTCTAAAACTTTATAATACAAAGAATTTTTATTTTCTGGCGTGTATGAAGAATTAAACTCTATAGGTAAATATTCTTTTTGCCAACCACCCATGCCATTAGTATTATCAGACAATATTGATTCATCAATCGTTTCTATATAATCATAACTTAAAGAGCTACATTGAGTAAACCCAACAAATATGAAAAATAAGTAGGCTAAATATGTTAATCTTTTTAAACCGATCTTACTTATAACTAGTGGTACAAGTAGAGCTAAAGAAAAATAGAAAAATGAATAAATTCTAAAAGAAAACTGAATATTTAGCATGTAATCTGGTAATAAATAATATAAAAATGGACATAGTAATAATGCTAAAGATAAAGTAGTAATAGCTATTGTAGCCTTAAAAAGTCTATTATCAGTCTCACATTTATCAATACTTATTCCTTTAAATATAAGATATGTTACATAATAAGTAAGTACACCACAAACAAATGTTAGATTAAATTTAAAAATAATAAGAATCGTGAAATTTAAAACTAGTCCAATTAATAAGGCAACAACATCTTTATTTTTCTTCTTTAATAATAAATCAGAAATAAATTCAATAACAATTAATAATAAAGCTACACAAAATTTAATTACTTGGTATTGATCTAACCCGTTTCCAAAGTCTTTAAACGTATTAAATCCCATTCTTTCTATTATACCAGAGTAATTACCAATAATATTATTAACTGTAGCTCCCATAATTTCCTTATTAGAAACTATATAATCCTTACTAATAACTATAATAATTAAAGGTGCTAAGTAAAATGAAATAAGTCCAAAAATTAATAGAATAGAACTAAATAAAAATATTCGATATCTTCTACTTTTTAAATTATTTAAAAAAGTTTTAATAAAGAATAAAGCAAATACTATTCCAAATAAAACTAAATATGTAGCAGTTATTGTATGTGATAAAAATACTAATGCAAAACTGATACTAAACGTCAAAAATGATTTAAATGTATATTTATCTTGTAACATACTATATAGAGAACTAAATACTAATGGAATAAATGTAAGAGCTAATCCTTCAGCAAAAGCTGATCTATCGAAATTATTAATGGTTCTATATGGTTCAAGAACATAAAATATAGTACCAATTAGAGCCAAATATGTTTTATCTTTAAAGATTTTCTTTAAAAATAAAAACATAAATATACCTGAATAAAAATATTCTAAGAATATAACAATTTTAAAAGCTCCAACTAAAGTTAAACCATAATTTTTAAAAGTAACTGCAACAATAACAGTTAGAAATTCAAACAAAGGTGGATAATATAAACGTGCTCCGTACCCAATATTTGATAATAAATATTCATTTAGTGCATATCTAAAATTATTATTAATTGCACTTTTATATAAGTCATAAATAAGAGATGAGTGATAATAAAAATCATCTCCTCTAGCAAGTCCTTTCTTAAACAAATAGGAACATGCAAGAATTGCACACACAAAGATAATTACAATATATTTAGTATCATTTTTATAGTTTGTTGCCGAAAATATAAGTTTTTTTGACAAAAAGTAATTCACTACACCTATTAAGCAATTAGATATAATTTTCATAATTAAACACATTATTGTAGAATTGAAACCTAAAAAATCTACAAAAATTAACATGAATATTAAATCAATAATACCAAGGCTAAAACGAACTGAAAAAAAAGATATAAATTCTTTTATAGTACCATTATAAACATCAGATTTTTGTTCAAATACAAACAATTTTGATGTAACAAATGAAAATATTAATGCACAAAACCAGGCAATAATGGTAGAAACACCATTCGTATATTTTAATTGTTTAAAAAATAGATAATAAATTATTAAATTGATAATAGTTGTTAAGGTACCAAAAAATAAAAACATTAAAGGTTCTTTATATTTATTATAGAAATTTTTCATATTTTCACCATGTATTTATTATATTCTTTGCTATAAATAATACAAGAAAAATATTAAAAAGGATTAAACATTTTTATGTCTAATCCTTAATTTTTAATCTAAATCATTATTTAAATATTCAATAGCATATAAAGTTAATATTTTAACGCTTAAATATAAACAATCTTCATCAATATCAAAATGACAATCATGATGAGCAACACAAGTTTCTGGTCTGTTTATGTTGTGACTTCCAACATAAGCGTAACAACCAGGTATTAATTTAATGTACTCAGCAAAATCATCTCCACCAAGCGATGGTTCACGTTTAGTAATAACGTTAGATTCACCAAATATTCTTTTAGCAACACTTTGAACCTCATTGCAAGAAGTTTCATCATTAATTAATGCGCTCGTATTATCATTCCATTCAAAACTAACAGTTGCGCCGTAAATATTAGCAGTTAAACTAGCAAGATTTTCTAAATCCTTTTTAACATTAGCTCTAACGTCTTCGTTAAGAGCTCTAATTGTTCCTTCTAATGAGGCTTCTTCTGCAACAACATTATAAGCAACACCCGCATTTAGTTTACCTACACCAATAAGCACATTTTGCATAGGATTTTGTTTTCTTGTAATTAAAGATTGAATACCAATTAAAATTTGCGCTGCAACGTAAGCACTATCTACACCTTTTTCAGGTGTAGAAACATGACATCCCTTACCATGAACATTAATTCTAAACCAATCAACTGAAGCATTGTTAGGACCCGGAACAATAGCAATCTTTCCAACTTCTAAATTACTTGCAAGATGTAAACCAAATGTACGATCTGCTTCCCCTTTTTTAAGCACACCTTTATTTATAAAATCTCTTGCCCCAAAGCCAACTTCTTCTGCAGGTTGGAAATGGAATTTAATAGTTCCACCAAACTTATCTTTATTTTTAACTAAAATTCTAATCGCACCAAGTAAACTTGCCCCATGTGCGTCATGTCCACATGCATGATGGACATTTTTATATATAGATTTATATTCTTTATCACTAACTTCATCGATTGGAAGAGCATCAATATCAGCTCTTAAGATGATTGTTTTATCCCCTTTTAAGTCCCCTTTAAGTTCAGTGTATACTCCAGTTTCACCAACTCTTTTATGAGTTAATCCTAATTTATCTAATTCTTGTTCAATATAAAGAGCCGTATTATATTCTTTTTTAGATAATTCAGGATGTGAATGAAAATATCTTCTTAAAGCAACAACGTATTCGTGATCCTTATTAATTTGTTCAATTATATTTTCTTCTAATTCTTTCATTATTATAACTCGATTTCATCAATTGTAGAAACTAAAGTAGTTAGAGCATCACCAGTAATAGTTTTATATTCAAATACTGGTTTGAATGCTTCATTGTATTTAGAAACAATATAATTAGCTACAGTATCACTTTGATAAGCTTCAACAATCTTCTTATAATTTTCATTATCCTTATCTTCGCTTCTTGCAACTATAACATTAACATAAGGATTTGAAGAATTTGATTCATTATTTCTTTCAGCAGATTCAATAATTAATCCATCACGAGAAGGAAGTAAGCCAGCAGGGATTGCATAAGTTCCGTTAATTGTAGCACCACCAAATTCATCTAATTGAGTAGCAAGAGTATTTGCACTAATAGGAGTAACTTCAATATTATATAAGTAAGCAGTAATATCACTTAATGTAGGATTGTATCCTTTAGCAGCATCAACTTGAATAAATCCAGCTTGTTCAAGTAATTTAATACCACGAGCTTGGTTTGTACCATCATTAGGAATAGCTAATTTAATTTTTCCGTCCTCTTTGATTGTAGTTCCTGCAGCCTCTTTAATAGCATCAACTGATTTATATTTCTTTGAATATAATGTAAGTGGAGCAATAAGTGTGTCCCCTATAGCTTCAATCTTGTATCCGTTAGCTGCTACATCACTAGCTAAGTAAGCTTTATGTTGGAAACTATTTAAATCAATTTCGCCAGCGTTAAGAGCATTGTTTGGTAAATTGTAAGCACTAAATGTTTGTAAATCGATATCAATGTTAGCATTTTCTTGATCTAAAACATATTGAACAGCCTTCCAATAATCATTTGATGTACCACACACACCAATTGTAACCTTTGTCTTACTTGAATCTTCATTACAGCTTGTTACAGATAAAACTGAAGCTCCTGTTAAAACTAAACCTAATAAAACTTTAATTGATTTTTTCATTTTTTGTACCTCTTTTTTATTTTTTATTTCTTTTAATAGTAATTATATGTTTGTTTGTTGTAGCTTTAGCTAAAATTGTTCCTATTAATTGAATAATAGATACAATTAATAAGATTAAAATTACAGATGCATAAATAATATCATATCTATTTTGTGCTAAACCTGTATTAATAGCTAAGTCTCCAAGACCACCGGCCGCTACAGCTCCGGCTGCAGTAGCTGTTAAACCAACAAGGCTTACAGCTGTTATTGTTGTTACACGTATAATTGAAGGAATGGCTTCATGTAAGTATACTCTAAATATAATTCCGCATGTTGAAGAACCACAAGCTCTAGCAGCTTCAATTTTTCCATATTCTACATCACATAAAGCGGCTTCAACTTGTCTTGCATAGAAAGGAACTGTTCCAAAAATTAATGGTATTATAGAACCTTTTAAGCCTATAGATGTTCCGACAATAGCACGTGTTAACGGAATAATTAAGACTATTAATATGATAAATGGAATACTTCTTAAAATGTTTATAATTACACTAATAATTGAATAAGCAATCTTATTTTCTTTAAGTCCACCTTTTTTAAACAAGGTAAGTAATACACCAAATATAATACCAAGAACTAAGGAGAAAATTCCTGATATTAAAGTCATATCAATTGTTAACCAGAATTGTTTAATTACTTGTTTATGATAATATTTGTCATAAGAAGCGGAAAAGATTAATTTAAATGCATTAATTAAATTATTCATATAACACCTCTACATTAACTAAATTTTCTTCAAGTGATTTTATTGCTTCATTAACTCGATCAATATCCCCGTTTATTTTACAAATCATTGTACCAAGAGTTAATCCTGATATAATTTCAACGTTTGCTAAAATAATGTTTACATCAACGTGATTATTTGAAGAAATTTTAGAAATTAAAGCTTCGCCAACAACATTATTATCAAATGTTAAACGAACCAATTTACCAGCTTTACCAAAACTTATAACGTTACTTTCAATAATCTTGTTTAGATTATCTTCATTAATTGAAGATTTAACAAACTTCTTTGTTATCTCTTTTTGAGGATGAGCAAATATGTTATATACACTGCCACTTTCAACAATCTCACCGTTTTCCATAACAGCAACATTGTCACATATTTCTTTTACAACATCCATCTCATGAGTTATAACAACAATAGTTATACCTAAAGTTTTATTTAACTTCTTAAGTAAATCAAGGATTGATTTAGTTGCATCCGGATCAAGAGCTGAAGTAGCTTCATCAGATAATAAGATTTTAGGATTATTAGCTAGTGCACGAGCTATTGCAACTCTTTGTTTTTGTCCTCCTGATAATTGAGAAGGATAAACATCAGCTTTATCTTTTAAATCAACTAAATCTAAAAGTTCAAAGACTCTATCATTTATTTCTTCTTTTTTCTTTTTAGAATACTTTAAAGTGTAGGCTATATTTTCAAAAACTGTTGATCTATCAAGTAAATTAAAGTGTTGAAATATCATACCTATATTTTTTCTAACATTATTTAATTTTTTACCTTTTAAATAAAATTGTTTTTTATCTTCTTTAGTTAAGTATTCTCCGTCAATTTTAACATTACCTTTATCAGGAAGTTCAAGTAAATTTATACATCTAACAAGAGTAGATTTACCAGCACCTGAATAACCGATAATTCCGTATATTTGACCAGATTCAATTGTTAAATTAACATTAGATAAAGCATTAACTATATTATCCTTAATCTTATAGTCTTTTGATAAATTGGTAATTTCTATCATAATTATTCCTTTCTGTAAAATAAAAAAGTCCCATCCAGAAAGGACGAGACATAATGTTCGTGGTACCAACCTTTTTTCAGAAATAAAATATTTCCCTATTTTCGAAATCCAACAATTTCTACTGCGATAACGGGCAGACCCGTTAGTAGCTAAATATCACTACTACAACTCCAAGACCATGTTCATTATTTCTTATTTATCCTTTTTCACCAACCAAGGACTCTCTACAAAACTTAAAATAACTACTCTTCTTTTCAACGTCATTTTGAATGGTTCTTAAATTTTACAAACTTATTATAGTTCTAGTTTTTTTACAAATCAATATTTTTGTCAAAGAAAACGTTTTCACCACAATTTTAATTTGTTTATTAAAACTTATGGTCAAAAATAGCTACAGCAGATAATTGACAAGTTCTAGGAGACAAATCATAAGCTTTAAGAGTTTTTAAAGAATAATTACTAGATCCAAGTAAGAATGCATTTTGTTCAAGCGACTTTATATCATTTGATATAAATATCAATTTTTTAGCTTTGAAATCTCTTAATTTATTAATAATATCTTTGCTTAAAACTTCACTAGAATTCATAACGATTATATCAATATTATTATCTTTAAGTTTAGTTAACATTAATTCGTTTTTACCAGTTATTACATCAACATTTTTGATATTATTACTCTTTAAATTTGAAATAGCTAATTTAGAGTTTTCTTGATTACTATCTAATGCGATTATTTTTTTAACATCACTACTTAATATAACATCTAATATAGAAATATTAGAATTAATATCTAATAC
>CAVEPF010000086.1:0-6296 GCA_963617645.1 Anaerotignum sp.
AACTTTAATTCTTTTAACTTCTTCTATATTATATAATTTTTCTTTAGCGTTGACTAATAATTTTTCGTATTTATCTTTATTTAAATTATACTTTTTTTGAAACTCTAATTTTTCTTTACATGTATTAAAATATAAGATTTCTTCTGCATAATTTTCTTTAACATAATTATTTAATTTTATATATTCTTTAACAATATCGCTATTTAAAAAAGTAGAAACAATTTCATCTAAAATATCATATAATTCTATATTCATTATTTTTTATAATCCTCATAAATTATTTTAGAGATTTCATCTATTGTTTTATTTGTTGAGTCAATAACTAAACCTTTAAAGTTTCTGTTCTCTAAAGAAAATGCCGCGTCATCATTTTCTAAACGTTTTTTTACAGATTCTAAAGAATCCCCTCTTAAAATCATACGTTTTTCTCTTATACTCTTATCACACTTTAAATAATACGCTTTAATAAAATAAGCGCTTCTAGCATATTTATCATATCCATTTAAATCTAAAATCATGTAAGAGTCATTTTTAATAGATGAAACACTAGTGCCATAAAAATTGTTTTGGTATTCCATAGTTTCAAAGAAGAAATTTTCTTCTTTTTTTCTCAAAAATTCTTCTTTAGTTAAAAAGTGATAATCAATACCATTAACTTCTCCGCATCTAATACATCTTGTTGTATAAGTAACTACTTTTTTTATATTAAATTTTTCTTCTAAATATTTACCAACTGCTGTTTTACCACTAGCACTTGGACCAATTAAAATAATCATATTTTCACCAACAAAATTATTATATCATAGTTTAAATATTTTACTTATATTTTTAATTTTGATATAATGATTTAGGTGATTATTATGTATTTAAATAAAGATATTACAAAAGAAGGAACTCCTTCACTTAGAGAAAAATCAACAGAAGTAAAATTACCTATTTCTAATGAAGATTTAGAAGTTTTACGAGGACTTTATGAATATGAAAAGATTTCTCAAAATGACGAACTTGTTAAACAATATGGTATAAGACCAGGTGTTGGTATTGCGGCTCCACAAGTTGGTGTTAACAAAAGAATGTTTGCGATCGAATTTAATGATTTCTTAGATAACGATAAACATTACCAGTACGCTGTAGTAAATCCTCAAATTATTGAGCGTTCTAAAGAATTAACTTATCTTCCAAGCGGTGAAGGATGTCTATCAGTTGATAGAGAAACATGTGGTATTGTTCCACGTCCTTATAAAATTGTTGCTAAAACTTGGGTTTATGATTTTAAAGCAAATAAATTACAATTTAAAACACTAAGACTTGAAGGTTACCCTGCAATTGTTTTCCAACATGAATACGATCATTTAGATGGTATACTTTTTGTTGATAAATTAACTACTGTTGAGGAACTAAAACAAAAAGATGTTGTATCTTTTCCTTTGTACACAGTAGAAACTGAAGAGAACGAAATTGAAGAATAAATGGGTTATTGATAAAATAAACATTTATCAATCAAGAGATACAAACGGTATTAAAAAATGTAGATTTTATCCTACTTGTTCTGAGTACTCTAAACAATGTTTTACAAAATATAATTTCTTTTATGCAAGTTTTTTAACCATAAAACGATTACTTAAATGTAATCCGTTTCATAAAATGGCTTATGATCCTGTTCCTACACCAAAAAAATACAGAACTAAATATAAGACTTTAGAGGAAGCACTTGCAGCAGAAAGAATTAAAAAAAATATTTAAAATGAGCTTTAACTTTTATAGTTAAGGCTTTTTCTTATAAAAAAATAGACCAGAATTTAATCTAGTCTATTTACATTATTTATTATTTAAAAAAGTTTTATTGTCTTTAAAATATACAACTTCATCTTTATATAAGCCACCTAAAGCTCGTTTAAATGCTTTACGAGACATATTTAAAATTTTTAAAACATCTTCACTACTGCTCTTAGCATCTAGTGGCATTTGATTATTATGAGCTTTTAAATAACTTAATAAATATTCTTTATCAGGATCAATTTGATCCTCTTTTTGATTTATTAAAGATCCATTATATTCGTTTTCGTTTTTTATATAAACAATTTTAACATTTACAGTTTGACCTAAACGTAAACTTTCACGTAACATTGAATGATGAACAAAAATAGATTTAAAATCTTTAGTAGCTAAGCTTACACCAGCTTCGCCAATACGAATAACATAAGCTTCTACAACTTGACCAATCTCATACTTTTTATCATTTGCATAATCTAATAAATCAACACGATTTAATAATTTAGCAACAATTGTATTTCTTTTAAGCTTTAAACAAACAGGAATTGTATCACCAACATTAGGCCATAAAGCGTAATCATAAGGAAGATAATCAGTTGAAATTAAAACATCTTTACCAGTATTATTTGATACAAAAATGCCAGTACCAGTAATTTTTTCAACAACATTTACAAAACCAGGGCGTGAAATAGTAACAAATGGCTCATTTTCAGTAGCACACAATCTGTGTTTTTTATCGTAATAAATAAACACATTTACAAAATCTCCACTGTTATATTCATTCTTAGCTTCTTTAAAATGAAGTAACACTTCTTCTAAAGAAGAATCTGCTAACATGTAACCTAAATCTGATTTTCTTAATACTTTTAAATTATTCATTTCACCAATTTTCATATTAGTTTCTATCTCCGTCTTTATAATTTCTGTCAGTTTGTTTCTTATATTCTTCCTTAAGTGAAGAATCATTATTATTTCTTACTTTTTTTCCTTGTTCAATACGCTTAATAAGTTCTTGTATTTCGCGTTCACTCATCTTATTTTGTTTGTTTTCCATTTTCTAAAGATTCCTTTTTGACTACTTCTTCACTTTTATCACTAAAATTAATATTACGCTTAATAAGTTCATCAATTATATATTGTAAATTATTTTCGCCCTCATAAGAATCTTTTAATCCTCTAAAAAATCCAATAGGAAAATAATCTCCCTTGTAAGATATGAGCGTAAACTTTGATCCACCAATTCGTAAAAGTTCAAGAGTAAATGATTTAAATTTATCAATTCTAATAGAAAAGTCACCTTTAGGATCATATTTATTAAATAATCCTTTTATATGGTGGAAATAAAGATCATTTTCTTTTTCACGGAAAGTCATAACGTAATAATTTCTAGATTTACTATAAACCCCTCCACTATTAGGAATGGTAAATACCACAAGTGGATATTTACCTTTCAAATTATGACTAACACGTAAATCCATTACTACTTTTTTTAAATTCATATTATTTAATTAAAGTTAAACGTCTTATTACTTCATCATATCCAAGAACGCTTACGATATCGTCACTTGACATACAATTTTCTTTATGAGTTAAAGCTAGATTTAAAATGTGATATAAATTCATAATCATACCACGGTAAGCTTCAGGATTAGCTTTATAATGTTTCTTATCAGTATAAAGTAAAGATTCACCAAGTTCTTTCATTGTTCTAAGATTTCCGTCTTTTGCATCCGCAAAATAAGAAATTAAGCCGTCAACAACTTCAGATAAATCACTTTCTTTAACATTTTCTAAAATCTTTTCTCTTAAGCCTTCTTGTGGTTTATCAAATACATCATTAAAGAAGTATCCAAACGAATCCATGAAACTTGAATAATTAACTAGATCTTTTCTATGTTCTTTAGATTCAAATCCTTGAGTCGCAAAAATCTTCTTAACTAATTCAATATTATCATTAAATCTATTGTATAAATCATTATCAAATTCTTTAGCCCAAGCTAATAGGTTTTCTTCATTTTCACTTGCAGTCTTTTGATAAATAATTTGGCTAGAAATATTATCTAATTTAGCTAAATCATATAAAGGGCCTGAAACACCCATGTTTTCGAATTTTACTTCAAAATCAAAGATGTCCTTATCAGGATTTTGATCATACCACTCTTCGAAATTAGAATTAATTAAAGTTAATAGATAAACAAATAATGCCTTTGCAGGGTAACCTTTCTCAAGATAGAATGATGCATTACTTTCAGGATCTTTTCTCTTTGAAAGTTTTCTTCTTGAACCATTATCATTTTTCATAACTGGTGTTACATGACCATAAGTTGGAGCCTTAAATTCTAGTGCGTTGAATAATTCAATGTGAATTGGTAAACTAGAAACCCATTCGTCTCCACGAAGTACATATGTTGTACCCATTAAAAAATCATCGCATGCATGTGCAAAATGATATGTAGGAATTCCGTCTGTCTTTAATAATACGAAATCATTAAAGTTATTATCCATGTCAAGACGACCTTTAATAACATCATCTACACTTACTCTTTTAGGAGTTTCTTCATTAACTCTAAAACGTAAAACGTATGGTTTGCCTTCATTTAGCGCTGATTTTATTTCTTCGATAGACTTATCTCTCCATATTGCATACTTACCATAATATCCAGTCATTTCTTTATTAGCTTCTTGACTTTCTCTTAATTTAGCTAATTCTTCTTCACTTGCAAAACAAGGGTATGCATAACCTTTTTCTACTAAATACTTAGCAAGTACATGATAAATATGAACACGTTCACTTTGAACATAAGGGCCGTAAGAACCAATTTCTTCTGTTTCGCTAATTACGCCTTCATCAATTTTAAGTCCGATTCTGTTGAATATATCACAAATAATTTTTCTTGATCCTTCAACTTCTCTCTTTTTATCAGTATCTTCAATTCTTAAAATAAAAATACCATTATTTTGGCTAGCAATACGTCTATTAATTAAAGCTGTATATACTCCACCAATATGTAAGAATCCTGTAGGAGAAGGTGCCATACGTGTAACAACACAATCTCTTCTAGGATATTTATTTATAATATCTTCCCTAGTTTCTAAAACATCAGGAAATAATAAATTTGCTAATTCTTTATAATTCATAATAAAATTATACTCCTTCAAAAACTTTTAAAATTATATCATAATGTTATAATTTAAGCAAATAATTACTTAGCACTTGTTGAACCAAAACCACCTTCACGTATGCCGTTTGTTTCATCGTCATATGTGATAAAATATTCACTAAATATTCCTTGAGCAATTCCGTCGCCTTTTTTAACTTCTAAAACTTTACCCTCATTTGAATCATTAGTAAGTTTTATCATTATATGTCCTTCATTTTTAGCATTATAATAATCACTATCAATAATACCCACAGTGTTATTTAATTGAATACGATATTTAAATCCTAATCCACTTCTAGGGTATAAAGATAATACATATCCATCTTCAATAAATACTCTTATACCTGTTGGAATCTTTATTGTTTCTCCTGGTTTAAGAGTAAAATCAATTGGTGAAAAAAAATCATAACCAGCCGAACCTATAGTAGCTCTTTTTGGCATTTTTATATCATTATAAATTTGATTTACATCGTAATTAAATTCAAAATCATTCTTATATTGTTCTAAGCTTACTTTTTCAAATTTAGCAACACTTCTCATATAAACTCCTTATTTCAACATTTTGTACTTTATTATACCATAAATATGTTATAATGATAAAGGTGATTAAAATGAATGAATACAAAAATTTTAGTGCCTATTTTGACACTATAATGGATTTTTTAGATTATAATAAATGGATTAATTTTACAAAAGATAATATCGAACCTAATTCTACAATCTTAGATTTAGCTTGTGGTTCAGGAATCTTCTTACTTAATATGAATCTTTATGGTTATCCTACCGATGGACTTGATTTATCAAGTCAAATGATTGATTTATGTAAGGATAAAACATTTATAAATCATATTAATTGTAATCTTTATATTGATAACATGGCCACATTTAATCTCAACAAAAAATATGATAATATCACTTGTTATTTTGATTCTATAAATCATTTAAATAGTGAAGACGAAGTTAAACAAATGTTAGATAAAGTCTATGAACATTTAAATCTTAATGGTTTATTTTTGTTTGACATATTCTCGTATTCACGCTTTTTAGATGCAGATAATACTGATATAAGTGAAGACTTTGAAGATTTCAGTTATAGATGGCGTATGAACATTGAAATGCCAAATATTTTACACCATAATATTGAAGTTAGTGGAATTGATAATTTTACAGAGCAATATAATGAACACTATTATGATAGTTCTATTTTAACAAATGATCCTCGTTTTGAAGTTGTTAAAATAGTAGGTGATTTTAAAAAGAAGTTATCAAAAAAAAGCGAAAGAATTTTAGTTGTAATGAAAAAGATTAAATAATTAAAAAGGGGCTGTAAAAAAATAAACAGTTTCAAATAAATAAAAAAGA
>CAVEPF010000087.1:0-5028 GCA_963617645.1 Anaerotignum sp.
CTTTATATTTAAAGTTTAACATTTGTCTAAGTATTCTAGATGTTTCTATCTCAGCATTATATAAAGAATAAGGATAAATTCTTGTTTTTATTACTTTTATGCGAGACACTTGTTCTAAATAAGCAATAGAATTTTCAATTTCTAATTCATTAAATGAATCATCATTTAATGATAATAAATCAATACATCTTTTAGTCAATTCATCTTCTAAAATAAATGTGTTTCCACCTTGATATGTATATTCTAAAATAGTGTACATAGTAGCTTCATTTATTCTTCTAGAATCATGTGCGTCTATTCCTATGTTTCTAGCTATAACATCACACTTTTTAAAACCAAAGTTTTCTATATCAGTGCACAATATATAAGGATTATCTTCTATTTTACTTATAGCATTTTTATCATATTTTAAATATAAAATGTTACTTTCTTTAACTGATAAGCCGTAAGAGTATAGACGTATAAAAACATTATTAACTTCTTCGTTTTCTTTAATTTCTAAAGCTAATTTTTTAGCTTTTTCTTTGCCCAATCCTTTAACACTATTTAATACATCAGGATTTTCTATTATTAATTCGATTGCATTTAAACCTAATGTTTCAACAATTTTAGTGGCTGTTTTTTCACCAATTCCTTCAAATCTAGAACTAGATAAATAATATATTAAGCCCTCACTATTTTCAAAACTATCCCTTGTAAAATTTAGGCACTTGAATTGTTCGCCGTATCTTGCATGTTTAACTATTTCACCTTCAAATGTGTAACTAATCTCTTTATCAATTTGCGCAAAATATCCAGTTACAGTTTTTTTTCCATCTTTTGTAGAAACTATAAGTACTTTATAAGTTGAATCTTTTGCTTCAAAAATAATAGCTTTTACGATTCCTTTAATAGTAATCATTTTAATCTCGTGAAATATCTGATGGAAGTCTAAAATCAGATCTAGGCGCAAGTGATATATCTAATACTTTAGGTCCATCTGGTAAAGCTTGACGTTTAAATTGTTGTTTATAGAATCTATTAAAGAAATTATTTACATGATTATTAGCTTCTAAATAAGAAATATTAAATGTCTTTGTAAGTAAAAATGCGACACGATTTTTATTATCTCCACATGATAAATATCTATTTAAAATAAAATCATTAATTTCATATTTACCTATTGCATCTTCAGTCTTTTGATCACTTCCTGATAATTCAGGCGAAATTGGTGTATCAATTATATCAAATAAGACATCTGCTATATCTTTATATTTAGTTTTAGCATAATAAGCAATCATATACTTTACAAGAGTTTTAGGAAGACCAGCATTTATACCATACATAGACATTTGGTCTCCATTATATGTGCACCAACCTAAAGCTAGTTCTGACATATCCCCTGTTCCTAATACAATACCATTAGTTTTATTAGCTACATTCATTAAAATTAATGTTCTAACACGTGCTTGTACATTTTCATATGTTACATCATGGTTATTTATATCTTGATCAATTGATTTAAATGTTTCAATACATATTTTATCAATTGGTTTTTCTAAAACAGTTACTCCTAAATATTCCATTAATTTAATAGCATTTCCTTTAGTACGATCACTTGTACCAAAACCAGGCATGGTAATAGCTATAATATCCTTAGGATCTTTATTAAGTTTAATAAATGTTTGATATGCTACTAGTAATGCAAGAGTTGAATCAAGACCTCCTGATACACCTATAACTAATGTTTTAGATTTTGTATGTGCCATTCTTTTATACAAACCTAGTTCTTGAATATTTGAAATTCTTAAACCATCTATATCGTTTTTAGGTACAAAAGGATATTTATCAAGCTTGTTTACAAATTGATAATCATCACATGTATCTAGACTAAATTGTACAATTGTATATTTGAAGTTAAGATTAAAATCATCATGTAGATTTGTATTCATTCGACGTTTGAAATTGATTTCTCCTAAATCAATATCACCATATAAAACAACACTATTAGTATCAAATGTTTCTTCTTCTGTTACAATATGACCTAAACTTGCAATAATATTATGCCCTGAATATACAGTATCACTTGTTGATTCGTTTACAGAAGCACTTGCATATACATATGCACCGCAATTTCTTCTAGAATTTTCAAGTACTGCATTTCTTCTAATTTCAGATTTCCCTAAAGTTTCGTTTGAAGCAGATAAATTTAAAATAAGATTAGCTCCGTATTGGCTTAAAATATTTCCAGGACTTACTGAGGCCCACATATCCTCACAAATCTCAACACCAAAATTTAATTCGTGTTCAATATCTTTAAAAATTATATTACCAAATGGAACTTCTTTTGTGCCAAACAAAACACTAGTTAAATCATTATTTAAACTTGATTTAAACCATCTTTTTTCATAATATTCTTTATTATTAGGTAAACTTCTCTTAGGTACAATTCCAAGTAATTCATGACCTTTAATTACATATGCACAATTATATAAAGAACCATTTAATTCAAAAGGGGCACCAATTAAACAAATTCCGTTAAATTTATTGTTTTCTAGAAAATATTTAATAGCCTCTCTTGAATCAGATAAAAGAGATTCTTGGAAAAACAAATCTTGACAAGTATACCCTGTAACACATAATTCAGGGAATACTACAATGCTAGCGACTACATTATCTAAACATTTTAATATTTCACAAATATTAAATTTAGGGTTACCCACCTCAAGTTTTGGGCTTACTGAAGCCACACGTAAAAAACCATTATAAAACATTATGTCCCTCCTATATAATTTGTGATTAATTATATAATCATATACTTTACTATCTAAATAATCTTTGTATTTAAAAACATCACGCCTAATTTCACTACTTGAAACATCTAAATTAAGTTCAAGTATATGAAATTTGTTCTTATATTTACTATATTTTCTATTAATTATTTCTTGTGCATCAATATTAGGTCTTTTAAATACAATAATGCTATAATCCATTAATAAGTTTTCATAATTAATCCATTTATCAAAATCTTCTAAATTATCTGCTCCGATACAAAAATACAAATCTTTATATTCTTTTGATAATTCATTTAGTGTATTATATGTTCCCATATATTTATTATTTTTTTGTTCAATATCACTAATAATAAATCCAGAGTTTACAAGGCACAACATATTATATCTATCAGAAAAATTAGCCATATTTTTCCAGGTATAATTATCTCCTACTGGCATTACAAGAATATTTTCTGGATTAAATTTTTCTTTTAACAATTTTATAATATTTAAATGTGCCTTTGTTACAGGATTAAACGAACCACCGTATAATATATTCATATATTCACCCAAAATTTCAATTTACGTATAATAATTTTACCATAAATAAGGTTAACATGTATACAATTAAGAATTATTTATTCTATTATGTTTTTAAAAAAAGAAAGTATTATCGAGTTTTAAATAATACTTTCTTATAAATTATAGATTATCTAGATTAGATCATAATAATTTTGTATATAATTATTTTGCTTCATAAACTCCATTTTGATCTAGGGTAATAATTTCAGGCAATTCAAATGCAAAATTACCTTTGATTTTTATTTTAGAGTTAGGAGTACCACTTATTTTTAAATTATAAATTTTATAATCTTTAAATTTAAATGATACAATAAATCCACCCTTAACTCTAGCACCTAAAAAAGCGCCGTCTTTAAAATATTTTAAAGGTAATAATTCAATATAATCGTCTCCATTATAAATTAAAAGCTCATATATTGCACTTCCTATACCAAAGTTACCATCAATTTGGAAAGGTGGATGAAGATCTAATAAGGTTTTTGATAAAGAATTAGTTTTAAATTTATTTAATACTACATCAAAAAGTTCTTTATCTCTTAGTCTTACAGCCATATTCATAAGCCAAGCAGCTGACCAACCAGTATATCCACCACCATTTTCTAGTCTTCTTTTAATAGTTTTAGAAGCGGCTTCAAGTAATTTTGAATTATCAATATTAATTTGATTCGATGGATATAAAGCGTAAAGTTGTGAAATATGTCTATGTCCTGGCTCATTTTCTATATAATCTTGTTCCCATTCAACAATTTGACCATATCTACCAATTTTAAGTTTAGGTAAATGATTAAATATATTCCTAATATTATATTTATCACCTATATTTAATAGTTCTATAGTTTTTAAATAACTAGAGAACAAATCATATAATATTTCACTATCCATTGTAGCGCCTTTACACAAATGAAGTACTTCATTATTTTTAACATAACTATTTTCAGGAGATAAAGAAGGAATCATACGGTATTCATTATCAATTAATGTTACATTTTCTTTAAAGAAGATACATGCGTCCTCTAAAATATAGAAATATTCTTTTAAGAAATTGATATCTAATGTATATTCATAATATTCATAGATTTTTATAGCAAGCCAAGCGCCCCCAAAAGGCCATAGTGTAGCTGGTAAATATTTATCTTGTGGCGCAACATCTCCGTAAATATCTGAATTATGGAACGCTACAAAACCATCTGTGTGATACATCTTTTTAGCTAACTTTTTACCATTTTTATGAATCTTTTTAAGTAAATCAAAATATGGTTTAGAACACTCTATTAAATTAGAGCCAAACACATTAAAATAATTCATCTCTAAATTTATATTAATAGTATATTTTGAATCCCACGCAGGGAATATATCTTGATTCCATATACCTTGTAAATTAAGTGGTTGGCTGTTTACTCTCGAACCAGATATCATTAAATAACGAGAAAAATTATACATCGAATCTAAAAATTCATTATCGGTTTTTAGATATTGTCTATCATATAAAGCTTTGTAATCTTTAATATGACGTTCTAGAACATTGTCATAATCTAAATTCTTGAATAATTCATTTAAATAAGTAAGTGGTTTTTGTGTGTAGTACGTTGTAGAAAGTGAAATATAAATTTTAGTATCTAATGCATTATCAATAATTAAATTATCGCTAATTGATGATATAGTACCATCAGTTTTAACAACTAACTTAATATAT